>CAIMHL010000572.1 GCA_903840825.1 uncultured beta proteobacterium | reverse complement strand
TGACCCCGGCATTTTGGCCTGTCTGGAGGCGCGCAATACCTGCCGTGGCTGGGAGGTCAATGGTGCCCGAATTTTGCGGGCTAGAACGGGAAACTTTTTGGCTGATTTCACCAATTTCTCAAGAGACTCCAACACCACCGGGTGGCGCTTCAATGCGCTCATTTTGCTGGTCGATGATGTGGTGGTCTTCCGCTCTTGGGGCGGGCAGCCCAACGTCAACGAACGCGAAGTCAACACCAACCCACTGGGGCCTCTACAGGAAATGGGGCCGGCGATCATCACCAATCAATAAGTTAATTTGAGTTATTCCAGCTGATTTGGTTGAGAATCAGGCTCATGCAGTACAACTTCATTGCCAACGCCTGTGTGCCCTCCTCGTCCGGCAAGACCATTGCCATGCTGGACCCCTCTGACGGACAGCCCTTTGATGAGATTCAGCGCAGCAATGCCGCTGACCTTGATGCGGCCGTGCGCGCCGCCCGACAAGGCCTAAACACCGTCTGGTCCAAGCTGGGGGCGGCCGAGCGGGGCCGTCTGCTGATGCGTCTCTCGCTCAAAATTACCGAACACGCAGCCGAGTTGAGCGCCCTTGAACAGCGCGACTGCGGCAAACCCACCCAGCAAGCCAACGCCGACGCCGCCGCGCTGGCCCGGTACTTTGAGTTTTATGCCGGTGCCTGCGACAAACTTCACGGTGAAACCATTCCCTACCTAGACGGCTACAGCGTGCTGACCTGGCGCGAGCCGCATGGCGTGACGGGGCACATCATTCCCTGGAACTACCCGATGTAGATTTTTGGTCGCAGCGTGGCTGGAGCCCTGGCCGCCGGCAACGTGTGTGTGGTGAAACCCGCCGAAGACGCCTGTCTCTCGCTCATTCGTGTAGCCCAACTGGCCGCCGAAGTGGGCTTTCCGGCCGGGGTGCTCAACATCGTCACCGGCTATGGCCATGAGGTGGGTGACGCCCTGACCCGCCACCCTGGCATTGACCACATCAGTTTCACCGGAAGCCCGAGCGTGGGCACCTTAATTACCCAGGTGGCCGCCATTCGGCACTGCCCGGTGACGATGGAGCTGGGTGGCAAGAGCCCACAAATTGTGTTTGCCGATGCTGATCTGGACGCCGCCGTGCCCGCCATCGTCAATGCCATTGTCCAAAACGCCGGGCAAACCTGTTCAGCAGGGTCGCGCTTGCTGATTGAAGAAAGTATCTACGAGCCACTGCTGGCGCGTTTGGGCGCTGCCTTCGAGAACCTGCGGGTTGGCCCGGCCAGCATGGACCTGGACTTGGGGCCTTTAATTCGCCAAAGCCAGCAGCAGCGGGTCTGGGATTTTTTGAGTGACGCCCAAGTCGCCAACATCGCCATGGTGGCCCAAGGTAAAGTGGTCGATGAGGCCCCAGAGAGTGGCTTTTACCAAGCCCCCACCTTGCTGCGCGACGTGCCCATTGAGCACCGACTGAACCAGGACGAAGTGTTCGGCCCCGTGCTGTGCGCCATGTCATTCGTGGACGAAGCCCATGCCCTCAAGCTGGCCAATGCCACGCAGTTTGGTTTAGTAGCCGGGGTCTGGACGAAAGATGGTGCCCGCCAATTCCGCATGGCCAAAAACCTGCGCTGCGGCCAGGTGTTTATCAACAACTACGGCGCTGGTGGCGGCGTGGAGCTGCCCTTTGGCGGCGTCAAGTCCAGCGGACATGGCCGTGAAAAAGGCTTTGAGGCGCTCTACGGCTTTACCACCCTGAAAACCGTCGCCATCAAACACGGCTAAGCGCGAACAAGTCAACCGCCAGTCGTGCCAAAATCCATTGTCAATCTTGGTTTTCAAAGCCTTTAAAGGCTTTGAAAACTCTTGAATCCAACTTCACCGGGTAGCAAGCATATGCGTGTCCTTCATAAAACCATCATCGTGACCGGCTCTGGCGGCGGCATTGGCGAAGGCATTGCCAAGCGTCTGGCGGCTGAAGGAGCGCAAGTCATCGTCAACGACATCAACGCTGACCTGGGCGAAAAAGTGGTGGCTGATATTGTGGCCGCGGGTGGCACGGCTTCTTTCTTTGCCGCCGATGTGACAAAGTCGGACGATGTCCAAGCTTTGGTCGCCGCCGCTGTGGCGCGCTATGGCAAACTCGACGTGATGGTCAACAACGCCGGCTGGACGCACCGCAACCGCCCCGCCCTTGAGGTGAGAGAAGACGAGTTTGACAAATGCTACGCCGTCAACGTAAAAAGTATTTACCTGGCCACGATTCACGCCACACCCGTGTTTCGGGCCCAAGGCGGCGGCAGCTTTATCAATATTGCCTCTACTGCTGGTGTGCGTCCGCGCCCTGGCCTAACTTGGTACAACGGCTCAAAGGGGGCAGTCATCACCACCTCCAAGTCACTGGCAGCTGAGCTGGGGCCTGACAACATTCGGGTCAACTGCATCAACCCCGTCTTCAACCCCGATACAGGTTTGGCGACTGAGTTTGCAGGCGGCCCCCTGACTGAAGAGCGCAAAGACAAATTTCGCGCCTCTATTCCCTTGGGCCGCTTCTCAACCGCTCTTGACGTGGCTAACGCCGCTCTCTATCTGGCCAGCGACGAAGCCGCTTTCATCAGCGGGGTTTGCCTGGAAGTTGATGGCGCTCGCTGCGTTTGATTCGTCCTTATACTTTTAATACCCCGCCATGACTGAACGCCACACCCCCCGGGTTGTTCCGCTGATTGACCAGCGCTCAAGCTCGTTCCCCCTGCCCCCTGCCGCCTTTTCTGAGCGCACACAACTGAGCGCCAATGGCCTGTTGGCTGACACGCGAGGGCGTCCGCTGCGCGACTTGCGCATCAGCGTGACCGATCGGTGCAACTTTCGCTGCAATTACTGCATGCCCAAGGAAATTTTCGACAAAGACTACCAATATCTGCCGCACAAGGCGCTGCTGTCTTTTGAAGAAATTACCCGTTTGGCCCGGGTGTTTGTGGCGCACGGGGTACAAAAAATCCGGCTCACAGGGGGTGAGCCGCTGCTGCGCAAAAACATTGAGTTGCTGATCGAGCAGCTGTCCCAATTGCGAACGGTCGAGGGGCTGCCTTTGGACTTGACCTTGACCACCAACGGCTCGCTCCTGGCCCGCAAAGCCGCCTCGCTCAAAGCGGCTGGGTTGCAGCGCGTCACCGTCAGCCTCGATGGGCTCGACGATGCGGTGTTCAGAAGTATGAACGACGTGGACTTTCCGGTAGCCGATGTGCTCGAAGGCATTGAAGCCGCGCAGGCTGCCGGTTTGGGGTCGATCAAGATCAATATGGTGGTCAAGCGTGGCACCAATGAGCAAGAGATTTTGCCTATGGTTCGCCGATTCAAGGGCACGGGTGTTGTGCTGCGGTTTATTGAATACATGGATGTGGGGGCCACCAACGGCTGGCGCATGAACGAGGTGATGCCCTCGGCTGAGGTGGTGGCGCTCATTCATGCCCAAATGCCCTTGGTGCAGCTTGATCCCTCCAATGTGGGCGAGACCGCCGAACGATGGGGCTTTGCCGACGCCAACGGCCAACACGACAAAACCCAGGGTGAAATTGGCGTCATCAGCAGCGTCACCCAGGCTTTTTGTGGCGACTGCAACCGCGCCCGCCTCTCTACTGAGGGCAAACTGTACTTGTGCTTGTTTGCCTCGCAAGGCTACGACCTTCGCTCACTGATTCGCGCTGAGGCCACGGATGCTGACCTGACCTCAGCCGTGGGCCACATCTGGCAGGGCCGCACCGACCGTTATTCCGAACTTAGAAGCGCCTTGGCGCCTGATGCCAGCACCGGTGGACGCCGGGTTGAGATGAGCTATATCGGTGGCTGAACTTTTTGGAAAATCAACACCCATGAAAACCATCGAGGCCATCGCCGCCGAGCTTCAAGGCTACGACCCCCAAGCCCTGAGTGTGCCGATGGTGAACGCTTTTTTGCACCAACTGGTGGCACCAGTCACCCAAACGGAAACCGTGAGCATCTTTCAAGCGCTAGACCGCGTGTTGGCGCAAGACGTCATCTCGCCCATCAGCGTGCCGCCGCATGACAACTCCGCCATGGACGGCTATGCCTTCAACGGTGCCGCCTTGGCTGCCCGCGCGCCCTTGACCCTGAAAATTGCAGGCACTGCCTTGGCTGGCAAAGGCTGGGTGGGAACACTGGGGTCTGACGAGTGCCTCAAAATCATGACGGGCGCCATTTTGCCCCGAGGGTTTGATACCGTCGTTCCGCAAGAATTGGTCACTATCCAAGGTGATGCCGTCATCATTCCCCCAGGCTTGCTTCAGCCAGGCGATAACCGGCGCCAAATGGGCGAAGACCTGATGCAAGGCCTGCCAGCCTTGCAAAAAGGCACCCTGATCAAGCCCGCAGCCATGGGCTTGCTGGCGAGTTTGGGCATCAAAGAGGTGCAGGTCTTTCGTAAATTGCGGGTGGCCTACTTTTCAACTGGCGACGAGATTTTGAGCCTGGGCGACTCGCCCCGCGAAGGCGCGGTGTTTGACAGCAACCGCTACACGGTTTGGGGTTTGTTGACGCGACTGGGCTGTGAGGTGATCGACATGGGCGTGGTACGCGATGAACCGGCCTTGCTTGAGGCTGCGTTTTTGGAAGCCGCCACTACAGCCGATGCCATCATCACCAGCGGGGGCGTGAGCGTGGGCGAGGCCGACTACACCAAAGCCATGATGAAAAAGCTGGGGGATGTCGCTTTTTGGCGCATTGCCATGCGCCCGGGCCGCCCGATGGCTGTGGGCCGCATTGTTAACAACAAATCAGCCTCTGGAGCACGCCAGACTAGCTTTAGCAGCTATGAAAAAGAGAGTAATCCGCCACCAAGCTCAGCCATTCTTTTTGGCCTACCCGGCAACCCGGTGGCCGTGATGGTGACTTTTTTGGCCTTTGTTCGCCCGGCCCTGCTCCAAATGATGGGCAGTACGCAGCGTCCGCCCCCTTTGCTGAAAGCCCGCAGCATGGAGGCCATTCGCAAAAAACCGGGCCGAACCGAATACCAGCGCGGCACGGTCAGCACCGCCCGCGATGGCTCACTTCAGGTACAAACCACCGGCAACCAAGGCTCGGGCGTTTTGAGTTCGATGGTGCAGGCCAATGGCCTGATCGTGCTGCATCACACCCAAGGCAACGTAGCCTTGGGCGATGAGGTGGATGTCATGGTGTTTGACGGCATCATTTAATGGACTTGTGCCGCTTCAGGGAGGTCTGACGACGGCAGCGCGGCCTCCTTGTTGGGGCCGGGTGCAAATTTACGGGCGAGCAATGTGTACATGGTGGGCACCACAAAGATGGTGAGCAAAGTGCCCAAGCTCATGCCACCCACAATGACCCAGCCAATTTGACGCCGGCTCTCAGCGCCTGCACCTGTGGCCAGTGCCAGCGGCAAGGCCCCCAGCACCATCGCGCCGGTGGTCATCATGATGGGGCGCAGCCGCTGTGAGGCCGACTTTTTGATAGCCTGCACCGTATCCAGCCCCTGCTCGCGCAACTGGTTGGCAAACTCCACAATCAAAATACCGTGCTTGGTAATAAGCCCCACCAGCGTGATCAAACCAATTTGGCTAAACACATTGAGCGTACCGCCCGACCACCTGAGGGCCAGCAGGGCACCGGCCATCGACAGGGGCACGCTCAGCAAGATGACAAATGGGTCAATAAAGCTCTCAAACTGCGCGGCCAGCACCAAAAAGATAAACACCAACGCCAACACAAACACCAAGGTCAGCGAGTCCGCTGATTTGCGGAACTCGCGGCTGGTACCGTTCAGGTCAGTGGCATAGCCCGGTTTGAGAACACTCTTGGCCGTTGCATCCATAAAAGTCAGCGCTTCGCCCAGCGAATACTCTGCCGACAAATTGGCCGTGATGGTGGCCGAGCGTCGCTGACCGAAGTGGTTCAGTTCACGCGGCACCACCACCTCGCGAATCTTGACCAGCGTGGACAGGGGAATCATGGTGTCGCCCTTGCCGCGAACAAATAGCTTCTCGATGTCGTCCGGCGCTTCCCGCCCCGTGGGGCTGGTCTGAACAATCACGTCATATTGCTCACCTTCGCGCTTGTAGCGCGTCACTTTGCGCCCACCCAGCATGGTTTCTACAGCGCGGGCAATCACATCAACCCCTACGCCCATGTCGGCGGCCCGCTCCCGGTCCACTTCGAGTTTGATCTCGGGTTTGTTCAGGCGCAGGTCGGTATCCACCTGGACAAAACCCGGGTTTTTGGCCAGCTCATCGGTAAAGCTTTTGACAGCCAGCGACAAGTTTTGGTAACTGTCAGAAGTGACAATGACGAAATTAATTGGGCGCTCACGGAAACCCTGACCCAATGAGGGCGGCGTGATGGGAAAAGCGGTGACGCCCGGTAAGCCGGACACCCGAGGCGTCATCGCCTGGGCCATGCTTTGGGTGGTGCGGGTGCGCTCCTCCCAAGGTGTAGCTCTTAGAAAAATATTGCCTTGCGATACTGTGGGGTTACCTATATTGGCAAACACTTTGTCAAATTCAGGATAAGACTGGCCGATTTTCTCAATGGCCTGCGAGTAGCGGTTGGTGTAATCCAGCGTGGCGCCGTCAGGGGCGTTCACCTGAACCAGAACCACGCCACGGTCTTCAATCGGTGCCAATTCGCGCTTGATATCGCCCAACACCGACCAAGTCACCACACCGCTGCCGACCATGACCAAGATCACAATCCAGCGGTTATTGAGCGTCCAGCCCAACCCACGCTCGTAACCGCGGGTAATGGCTTGCAGCACACGCTCCATGCCACGGTCAAACCAAGATGGATTCGGGTTGTGCTTTAAGAGCACGGACGACATCATGGGTGACAGCGTCAAAGCCACGACACCTGACACCACCACAGCACCGGCCAGCGCCAAGGCAAACTCCGTAAATAGTCGACCGGTTCGCCCTGGTGCAAAGGCCAGGGGAGCGTACACTGCCACCAGAGTCATGGTCATCGCCACAATGGCAAACCCAACTTCGCGCGCCCCTTTGATAGCCGCCTGAAAGGGGGCCATGCCCTCCTCGATATGCCGGTAAATATTCTCCAGCATCACAATGGCGTCATCCACTACCAGCCCGATCGCCAGGACCAGCGCCAAGAGCGTCAGCGTGTTGATACTAAAACCGGCCAAGGCCATGAGGGCAAAAGAACCAATCAGGGCCACAGGAATGGTGATCAGCGGAATAAGCGAGGCTCTAAAGGTGCGCAAAAACACAAAAATTACCAGGGCGACCAGCACCGAAGCTTCCACAATCGTCTGGAACACGCCTTTGATGGAGCGATCAATGAACAAGGAGTTGTCATTGGCCACGTCGAGCTGGACGCCCTCTGGTAAATCGCGCTGCAACTTGACCATCAGCTGGCGAACTCCCGCTGACAGATCCAAGGGGTTGGCGGTGGCCTGGCGAATCACGCCCACGCCCACGGCATCACGGCCATTCAGGCGAACACTGGAGCGCTCGTCAACCGGGCCCTGCTGGACGCGGGCCACATCAGCGATCCGCACCGGTAAACCATTCACGGTGCGGATAACAATCTGGGCAAACTCTTGCGGGCGCTGCAAATCGGTCGCGGCGGTCACATTGAATTCGCGCAATTTGCTCTCAATACGGCCCGCAGGCACCTCCAGGTTGGAGCGGCGCAAGGCATCTTCAACGTCCTGAATCGTCAGTTTGTAAGCAGCCAGTTTGTCCGTATCCACCCAAATGCGCATGGAAAACTTGCGTTCGCCATAAATGGCCACATCAGCCGCACCCGGTGCGGTCTGCAGCACAGGTTTAACCAGGGTGTTGGCCATTGCGGAGAGCTGCAAGGCATTGTGGGTATCAGAGCTCAGGGAGAGAAAAATAACCGGGAACGAGTCGGCTTCCACCTTGGCGATCACCGGCTCGTCAATGCCCTGGGGCAAACGCTGGCGCACACGGGTGACTTTGTCGCGCACATCCGCAGCGGCAGAATCGGCGTCGCGGGTCAGGGCAAATCGGATTGAAATCTGGCTCCGCTCCTGGCGGCTGGTGGAGGTGATCACATCGACCCCCTCAATGCCGGCCAATGAGTCTTCCAGCACTTTGGTCACTTGCCCTTCAATGACCTCGCTGGAGGCCCCCGTGAAGACGGTGGTGACGGACACCACAGGCTCGTCAATCTTGGGGTACTCACGCACTGACAAACGGTTGTAGGAGACCGCGCCAATGAGCACAATCAACAGTGAGAGCACCGTCGCAAAGACCGGGCGACGAATAGAGGTTTCAGCCAATTGCATGATGAATTCCTGAAAGGGTCAACGGCTGGCCGCTATTGCTGGTGCTGAAGCACCCGCCACAGGGGCTGACGCCGCACCCTGCGGTGGACGCCCCACCTCCACAATGCGAAGCGGTGAGCCATCGCGCTGCAAGCGCTGCTGACCCGCCACCACCACGGTTTGCCCTTGGCTCAAACCTTCAAGAATTTCAACTTTGCCTTGACGCCGAACACCCAGCGTCACCTCCTGGCGCAGGGACACAAACTTGGTGTCAGCGGGAAGGTTGGCTACAGCAGTAGCCGGCAGCTCCGAGGGTGCCACCACTTTGATCACAAACTGACGCCCACCTTGGGGCACGATGGCCTCTTCAGGCACCACCACCGCCGCATCGTTAACGCCAAACACCGTGTTGACCCGGGCAAACATGCCGGGGCGCAAGGGGTTGGAACCGTTGCCTGCACGGGCAGCGTCTACTGGGCGGGCTGCTTTGTCCTTGCCCACAGCTGCCACCGGCACGGGCTTGTTGCCTGCACCCGCCGCTTGAGGTTTGCCTTTTTGCGCCATCTCGCCCATGACGTTAGGCAACAGGGCCCGCACCCCAACGGAGCGTCCGTTCACGTCCAACAGGGGATCAAGCGCTTGAATGCGCGCCTTGAACGCCCGACCGGGAAAAGCATCCAACACCAGCTCAACCGTTTGATCAAGTTTTAGCTTGCCCTGAAAGCGCTCGGGCAAGCGAAAGTCGACATACATGCTGCTGATATCTTCGATGTTGACCAAATCGGCACCGTCCTTGACATAGTCGCCCACATTGACATTGCGAATGCCTACGCTGCCATTGAAGGGCGCCAAAATAGCCATGCGCGACAAGCGCGCGTTGGCAAGGGCCAACTGGGCCTCAGCCACTTGCAAAACAGCCGCACTCTCCTCAAGCACCCGCTGCGCTACAAAATTTTGGGCAACCAGCTCTTTGTTGCGCTGGTTGGTCGCTTTGGCAATCGACACCTGTGCCATCGCCTGGCTAACCTCGGCTTGTTGCAAGGTGTCGTCCAACTGCACCAGCACCTGCCCTTTGCGAACCTGGGCGCCATCGCTAAAACCCAGCGATTTAATACGCCCGGCCACTTCTGGGCGCATCATCACGCTTTGACTTGATCGCAGACTACCCACCGACTGTGCATCGTCCCTCAAAGGCATGACCTCCGCCTGCGCAACCTCTACGCCTGCCGGGCGAGGGCTAGCCGCACTGGCGGCACCAACCGGACCGGTAATGGGCGCAGTGGCCCCTATTTCCTGGGCCAATTTCGGCTTTGACTG
>CAIMHL010000571.1 GCA_903840825.1 uncultured beta proteobacterium | reverse complement strand
GGGGCTGGCAAAAGGCTGGCCGCGCTGCGCCACCTGTAGCGCCATACCGGCCAGCACTTTGCCCACATCACGCGCTTCACCTTCCAGTGCATCGCCCAAAATATGGGCCGCAAAACCTGCTTGGCGCGCCACCTGTGCCGCCGCTTCCAGCGCCATTTGGGGCGTGGCGATCATGCGAACTTCAGACCGCGCCAGACGGGGGTCACCAGGTTTGACGGATTCACCACGTCCGCTTTCAAGCACCTCTAGCACGGCCGCCGGCAAGGTGATTTGGTAGCGCCGAATGATGGCCAGAGCCTCCTCGCAGCGGGTGGGGTCGGCCACGGTCGGGCCAGAAGCAATGTCCATCGGCGAGTCGCCCGGCACATCGGAGATCAGCAGCGTGAGCACGCGCGCCGGGTGGCAGGCGGCGGCCAGACGCCCCCCTTTGATGGCGGACAGGTGGCGGCGCACGCAGTTCATCTCGCTGATGGTGGCGCCCGATGCCAGCAAGGCGCGGTTCACGGCCTGTTTGTCTTCCAGCGTTATACCGTCAATAGGCAGCGGCAATAAAGAAGAGCCACCACCTGAGATCAGGCACAAGACCAGATCGTCTTCGCGCAGTCCCTCCACCAACTTGAGCATGCGCTGGGCTGCATGCAGCCCAGCCTCATCCGGCAATGGGTGCGAAGCCTCCACAATCTCAATCCGTGCACACGGCACGCCGTAGCCGTAACGTGTCACGATCAGCCCGCTGAGGGGCGCCGGCCAGTGGTCTTCCACCACCCGGGCCATAGCGGCAGACGCCTTGCCCGCACCAATCACAATGAGGCGACCCCCGCCCAGGGACTCCGGCGTCGGCAAATGCGTCGGCAGGCACAGGGCAGGTTGGGCGCTGGCAATGGCGGCCGCAAACAGGCGCCGCAGCAAGGCCTCGGGCTTCGTTTCAGGGTTGGCTTTTAGAAGGGTCATGGCATGCGTCGGTGGATCAATCAATCTGCTTTTTGGCCAATCTCGAAGTTGGCCAACTTCTCAAGCGCGCGCACCATCGCCGAGTGGTCCCAGGCGCGTCCGCCGTGCGCGACGCAGGAGTTGAACAACTCTTGTGCCGTGGCCGTGTTGGGCAAGGAGACACCCAGAGCCCGCGCGCTGGAGAGCGCCAGGTTCAGGTCTTTCTGGTGCAGCTCAATGCGGAAACCGGGGTCAAACGTGCGCTTGACCATGCGCTCGCCATGCACCTCAAGAATTTTGCTGGAGGCAAAACCGCCCATCAGCGCCAAGCGCACGCGGGCCGGGTCGGCCCCTGCGCGAGACGCAAACAACAAAGCCTCAGCCACCGCTTCAATGTTCAGCGCCACAATGATTTGGTTGGCGACTTTGGCGGTTTGTCCGTCGCCGTTGCCGCCCACCAGCGTGATGTTTTTGCCCATCAATTCAAACAGCGGTTTGATTTTTTCAAACACCGCCTCCGAGCCGCCCACCATGATCGACAGCGTGGCGTTCTTGGCACCCACTTCGCCACCCGAGACGGGTGCATCGAGGTAGTCGCAGCCCAGGTCGTTGATCTTCTTGGCAAAGACCTTGGTAGCAATTGGAGAGATAGAGCTCATGTCCACCACCACTTTGCCGGCGCTCAAGCCCGCTGCAATGCCGTGCTCGCCAAAAAGGGCAGCCTCTACATCAGGGGTGTCGGGCACCATGACAAAGATGATGTCGGCGCGCTCGGCCACACCCTTGGAGGTGATGCACTGGGTGGCGCTGCTGGTGGCAATGGCCTCGGGCATTTTTCCCAGGGTGTAAACGTAGAGCTGGTGGCCTGCTTTGATGAGGTGCTCTGCCATAGGCGAGCCCATGGTGCCGAGGCCAATAAAACCAATTTTGAGTGCGTTGGAAGTCATGCTGTTGCCTTAAATAGTGTGGGTGGGTTGATCAGGCGGTTTGTTGAAGCCAGCCCAGGCCGGCTTGCGTGGTGGTGGCGGGTTTGTATTCGCAGCCAATCCAGCCGCTGTAGCCGATGCGCTCTAGGTGCTTGAACAAGAACGGGTAGTTAATCTCGCCGGTGCCGGGCTCGTTGCGCCCGGGGTTGTCGGCTAGTTGGATATGGCCAATGCGCGCCAAGTGCTTTTGCATCGTCGCGGCCAGCTCGCCTTCCATGCGCTGCGCGTGGTAGATGTCGTACTGCACAAAAGCATTGTCAGCACCCACTTCATCCAGAATGGCGAGCGCCTGTGAGGTGAAATTAAGGTAGAAGCCAGGAATATCAAACGAGTTGATCGGCTCGATCAGCAAGCGCAGGCCGGCTGTTTGCAAGGCGTTCGCGGCAAACTTCAGGTTGTCAACCAAGGTTTGGTGCAACACCGGGTCGCTCACGCCCGCCGGTGCTTTGCCCGCCAGGCAGTTCAACTGGCCAACACCCAGGACCTTGGCATAAGCGACGGCTTTCACCACCCCAGCGCGGAACTCTTCCACCCGGTCCGGGTGGCAGGCAATGCCGCGTTCACCGGCGTCCCAGTCGCCTGCGGGCAGGTTGTGCAAGACCAGCGTCAAACCGTTGTCGTCCAGGCGCTGTTTGATTTCTTCAGCCGTCCAGGCGTAGGGGAATAAAAACTCAACTGCTTTGAAGCCGGCCTTGGCGGCCGCTTCAAAGCGGTCCAGAAAAGGCAGCTCGGTAAAAAGCATGGCAAGGTTGGCAGCAAATTTGGCCATGGTGTCTCCTCGGGTTCTTATGGGGGATTATTCAAGCAGACCGGCCTGCGCCAAGCCTTCGCGGCCCTCGGGGTGGCGGCAGTCGATGTCTTCAAACTCGTTGACCTTGTCGATCTCGGTGCCCATGGCGATGTTGGTGACCTTCTCGAGAATCACCTCAACCACCACCGGCAAGCGGAATTCAAGCGCCATTGCCTGCGCTTGGATCAGCGCGGATTCCAGCTTTTCAGGATCGGTCACACGCAATGACTTGCAGCCCAAGCCTTGCACTACCGCTTGGTGGTCGACGCCGTAGCTTTTCAGCGTGGGGTCGGTCACGTTTTGGTTGTCAAAAGCCAGTTGCACGCAGTAATCCATCTCAAACCCGCGCTGGCTCTGGCGGATCAGGCCCAAATAACTGTTGTTGACGAGCACATGCACATAAGGCAGGCGAAACTGCGCGCCAACGGCCAACTCTTCCACCATAAATTGGAAGTCATAGTCACCCGACAAACCCACCACTGTGCGTGTGGGGTCAGCGGCGACCACGCCCAAAGCGGCGGGCATGGTCCAGCCCAAGGGGCCGGCTTGACCGCAGTTGATCCACTGGCGCGGTCCATACACATTTAAAAACTGAGCGCCAGCAATTTGCGACAGCCCAATGGTGGTGACGTAAATGGTGTCGCGTGGAAACACCTTGTTCATCTCCTCGTAGACCCGCATCGGTTTGATGGGGGTCTCGGTGAAATGGCTCTTGCGGTGCATCAGCGTTTTGCGCTCGGTGCAGCGTGCAGCCCACTCGCTGTAGTCACGCAGGGCGTTGGCGGCCTTGCGCTCACGCGCCACGGTAATGAACATCTCCAGCGCGGCTTTGGCGTCACTCGGAATACCAAGGTCGGGGTTGAACACGCGGCCAATCTGGGTGGGCTCAATGTCAACGTGTACAAAGGTGCGGCCCTTGCAATAGACCTCGGGCGAGCCGGTGTGGCGGTTGGCCCAACGGTTGCCAATGCCCAGCACGAAGTCGCTCGCCAGCATGGTGGCGTTGCCGTAGCGGTGGCTGGTTTGCAAGCCCACCATGCCGGCCATTAAGGGGTGGTCATCGGGAATAGTGCCCCAGCCCATCAGCGTCGGGATCACGGGCACGCCCATCAGTTCGGCAAACTCGACCAGCAGGTCGCTGGCGTCTGCGTTGATGATGCCGCCACCTGCGACGATGAGTGGCTTTTCTGCCGCCATCATCATGTCAAGCGCTTTCTCTATTTGCTTGCGGGTAGCCGCTGGCTTGTAAACCGGCAGCGGCTCGTAGGTGTCAATGTCAAATTCAATCTCGGCCATCTGCACATCAAACGGCAAGTCAATCAGCACCGGGCCAGGGCGGCCTGAGCGCATCAGGTGAAAGGCTTGCTGGAACGAACGCGGTACCAAAGCGGGCTCCCGCACGGTCACGCTCCATTTGGTGACTGGCTTGGAGATGGACTCAATGTCCACCGCCTGAAAATCTTCTTTGTACAAGCGGGCACGAGGCGCTTGGCCGGTGATGCACAAAATAGGAATGCTGTCGGCAATGGCCGAGTACAAACCGGTGATCATGTCAGTGCCTGCCGGTCCGCTGGTGCCAATACAAACGCCGATATTGCCGGCTTTGGCTCGGGTGAAACCCTCTGCCATGTGCGAGGCGCCTTCTACGTGGCGGGCCAAAATATGCGAGATACCCTGGTGCTCGCGCAGCGCTGAGTACAAAGGGTTGATGGCCGCACCGGGCACACCAAACGCTTGGGTAATTCCTTCTTTTTCCATCACGAGGACGGCGGCCATGGCGGCCTTCATTTTTGCCATATTGCTTCTCCTGTTGAACTTGCTGAATGACTTGGAGTGTCCGGTTGCATCTCTTGTTTTGGAATACCTCGCGCACGCATTATGTTTATTCCATTCAGGAATAAAATAAGACCCCAAGTCATGGTCTACTTAAGTTATGGATCGTTTTCAAGCCATCAAACTCTTCATTCGTGTGGTTGATCTGGGCTCTTTCAGCAAGGCCGCTGCTGACATGGGCATCGGGCAACCCTCAGCGACCAAGTTGGTCGCACAATTGGAAAAACAGCTAGGGTCACGCCTGCTTCATCGCTCAACGCATGGCGTTATGTCTACGGAAATTGGTGCGCTTTATTATGAAAAATGCAAGCTGATTGCGCACCACATTGAGGAGGCTGAAACTGTGGCCACCCTACTGCATTCACAGGTGCAAGGGGCGCTGCGTATCAGCACTTCAGTGGCATTTGGCCGGCGTGTGATGGTGCCGCTGGTGATGAGGTTTATGGCGCTTAATCCCAAGCTGCAGATCGATTTAATCTTTGAAGACCGCTACGTCAATCTGGTCGAACAGGGCATTGATGTCGCCATTCGGATGGGCCGTTTGGCCGACTCCACATTGGGTGCGCGCTACCTAGGGCTCAACCCCTGGGTGGTCGTGGCCTCAGACAGCTACTTGCAAGCGCGTGGCATTCCTGGTTCGCCCACTGACTTGGACGAACACGATGCCTTGATCTACAGCACCGTGCAGGGTGACGCCCGCTGGCACTTCACGGGGGCCGATGGAAAAACAGTGGCTACGCCGGTGCGGGGCCCGTTGCGCTCCAACAATTTATCGGCCTTGCTGTCTGCGGCGCGGGGCGGTATGGGCATCGCCGCTCTGCCTTGGTATGTAGCGCACGAGTCCGTCAAAATTGGTGCTATTCAACCCCTCCTGACGGACTGGACCTTGCCCTCGCAAGAGGTCCATGCGGTCTATCCATCGCCGCGCATGGTGCCTGCCAAAGTGAGTAGTTTTGTGGAGTGGCTGCAGGGCCAATTTGGCGAATCCTGGTGGATTGGACAAAGCTGATAGTTGTTCATTAACGCAGCATGACAAAACATCGCTAATTTGGCACCGCCATAGCGGTAACATTCGGTTAAGCTGACATGGGTTCTATGTCGGTCAACCTTTTGGAGACGCTATGAGTGATGCACAAAACGCTGGTTTCGGTAAATTTATCCCCGGCTTTGATTTTCTTCAAAATTTGGCCAAAGGTGCCTCCGATGCAGTGCCCCAGATGCCCAATCTGACCAACTGGATTGCGCCCACCCTCAATGTTGAAGAGTTGGACAAGCGCATTTCCGAGCTCAAAACCGTCCATTTCTGGCTGGAACAAAATGCCAAGGCGCTGGGCGCCACGGTGCAGGCGCTTGAAGTCCAAAAAATGACCCTCGCCACCCTCAAAGGCATGAATTTCAATATTGGCGAAATGGCCAATGTCATGAAAATGAAAGCCGAAGACACCCTGTTCTCCGGCGTTCAAAAAGTCTCCGAAAAAGCCGCTACGACCTCCAAAACCATTTCCGAGATGGCTGCCGAGGCTGAAGCACTGGCCCAGAAAGTAAGCCAGGCAGCCCAGGCTGAAAAGCCTGCTGAACCCGAAGCGCCCGCTGCCGCTGGTTTGGTGGACCCGATGCAGCTTTGGGGCTCCTTGACCCAGCAGTTTCAAACTATCGCTGCCACGGCCATGAAAGACGTGGGCGGTAACGCCGCGATGGACCTGACCAAAAGCATGGCCAGCGGCTTTGTCAAAGAGGCGGCCAAAGTCATCAAACCCGCCGCCCCCAAAGCGGCCAGCAAAACGGCGGCGAAAGTGCCTGTCAAAGCCCCGGCCAAAAAAGCCGTCAAAAAAGTCGTTAAAAAATAAGGCATTAGCCGAACAGGC
>CAIMHL010000570.1 GCA_903840825.1 uncultured beta proteobacterium | reverse complement strand
GGCGTGACAGATGGCAGACCGGGTGGCTTATTCGGTCGTCCGCAAATGACCGCTGGTAGCTTCACCAGAGCCTTTCGCTTTACTTCGTTTTATGACCGCTCACGCTGCGTCCCAGACTTACGGAGGTTCTGAGTGAATGACCGGAAATGGGCCCTGAGCTGACGGTGGTGAGAAATCGGCTACTACCGCTAAGGGTCTAAACCCGTCCAACCTACCCGCCCCTTAAGCCTGCCAAACCCCAAAACCTGCCCCCCTTGAATCAATGCTTATTTCAATCTCCATCGCCTGCGCATCCGCGTAGGTCATGGGGTTGAATGCCTCAAAAAGGTCGGGCAGCAGGCGCAGGTTAAGCCAGCAAGCGCCGCGCCACGGCCTCGGCCACTTTGATCCCATCCACCCCCGCTGACAAAATGCCGCCTGCGTAGCTGGCGCCTTCACCGGCCGGGTAAAGCCCTGCCGTGTTGGTGCTTTGGAAATCGTCGCCGCGCGGTATTTTCAAGGGTGATGAGGTGCGGGTTTCAACGCCGGTGAGCACCGCATCGGGCATGTCAAAGCCTTTGATCTTTTGGGCAAACGCGGGCAGCGCTTCGCGAATGGCCTCAATGGCGTAGCCGGGCAGGGCGTCTTTCAAGTCCACCAGGTTCACGCCCGGTTTGTAGGAGGGCTCCACGCCGCCCAATTGGGTTGACGCTTTGCCTATTAAGAAGTCACCGACCAA
Organism: uncultured beta proteobacterium; assembly: GCA_903840825.1. Taxonomy (GTDB): domain Bacteria; phylum Pseudomonadota; class Gammaproteobacteria; order Burkholderiales; family Burkholderiaceae_C; genus Rhodoferax. The sequence continues at coordinate 1,703 of CAIMHL010000570.1, read as the reverse complement.
TTGCCCGGGGGCGTTGTAGTCTGAGCCGCCCATCAGGTAGGCGTTGCTTTCCAGTTGGCGCTGCAAGACGATGCCTGCGAGTGGGTGCACCTTGCCCGGGGTTGATGGGTCTGCGGGGTAGTCGCTGGGGTCAATGCCCACCACGATACCGGCGTTGGCGTTGCGTTCATTACGCGAGTACTGGCTCATGCCGTTGGTCACTACGCGGCCCGGCTCCGAGGTGGCCGCTACCACCGTGCCACCGGGGCACATACAAAAGCTGTACACCGAGCGGCCATTGTTGGCGTGGTGCACCAGCTTGTAGTCGGCGGCGCCCAGGTTGGGATGGCCGGCGTGACGGCCCCAGCGGGCGCGGTCGATCACGCTTTGGGGGTGCTCAATGCGAAAGCCCACTGAGAAGGGTTTGGCCTCCATCGCCACACCGCGCTCATAAAGCATGGCGCAGGTGTCGCGTGAGCTGTGGCCCAGCGCCATCACCACCTGGTCGGCCCTCAACTCGTAAGACTCGCCGCTGGCTTGGTTGTGAATGGTCAGGCCGCGCACTTGGCGCTGGCCTTGGCGCCCCTTTTCTATCAGCACGTCGGTGACGCGCTGCTCAAAACGAATCTCCCCGCCCAGCGCGATGATTTGCTCGCGCATGTTTTCCACCACTTTGACCAGCTTGAAGGTACCGATGTGAGGATGAGCATCGACCAAAATCTCAGGTGGCGCGCCAGCTTTGACAAACTCGTCCATTACCTTGCGGCCCAAAAAGCGCGGGTCTTTGATCTGGCTCCAGAGCTTGCCGTCTGAGAACGTGCCCGCACCGCCTTCGCCAAATTGCACGTTGGACTCGGGGTTGAGCACGTGCTTTCGCCACAAGCCCCAGGTGTCTTTGGTGCGCTCACGCATTTTTTTGCCCCGCTCCAGCACGATGGGCCTAAAGCCCATTTGCGCCAAAATGAGTGCAGCAAAAATGCCGCAAGGCCCAAAGCCAACCACCACGGGGCGAATTTCCAGGTCGCGTGGGGCTACGCCTACGGGGTAGTAGCCCATATCAGGTGTGGGGCTGATGTGGGGCTGGCCTTGGTGTTTGGCCAGTAGTGCGGGCTCTTGAGAGGGGTCAAGAAGCGTCAGGTCAACGATAAAGACGGCCAGCAACTCCGCCTTGCGGGCGTCAAAGCTGCGCTTAAAAACATGCAAGTGGGCAATGGCACCGGGGTCAATGTCCAGCGTTTGGGCGCACAAGCGTTTCAAAGCGTCAACCGGATGCGGCGCCGGTGCGCGGTCAGCCTCAGTCTCGGCGGGCGTATCGGTGGCACGGCGCTCATTGACGGGCAGGGCGGACAAGGGGAGTTTGAGTTCTGTGAGTCGGATCATGTGGGGTAGCGTCCATGGCTTGTAGTTATCAAGCAGGAGGGAAGATGCTTTGTAGCGGTGACGTTCGTTTTTTAGACTGGCAAAAAGCCTTCTACTGACAAATAGCGCTCACCCGTGTCGTAGTTGAAACCCAACACGGTGGCACCTGCGGGCAACTCAGGCAGCTTTTGGGCAATGGCGGCCAGGGTGGCACCGCTGGAAATGCCTACCAGCATGCCTTCTTCGCTGGCACAACGGCGGGCCATCTCGCGGGCGGGCTCGGCGTCCACTTGAATCACGCCGTCCAGTAAATCGGTGTGCAGGTTTTTCGGGATGAAGCCGGCGCCAATGCCCTGAATGGGGTG
>CAIMHL010000569.1 GCA_903840825.1 uncultured beta proteobacterium | reverse complement strand
GTTCGCCAGCAAGCTATTGACTCGTTGAACATGGCCATGGGCTGGCTCAAAGATGGGGCCATGCCCAACCAGCCTGCTACAGGAACGCCTTACAGCACAGACCTGGTGCCGCAGCCAACCCCAGGCTCTGACTTGGTCACGACTGCCGGCGGCACATTGACGGTGCCTGGCGCCCCCAGCTTCTTTGATGCCAACACCATTGATGGCGAGGCGGTACGAACTGACAACATGCTGCCCGGGCCGCGAGCCCTGCCGGCACCACCCGGCACACCTATTGCAACCCAGACAAGCCCGGCACCCGCCGGGTTTTCTACTTCTGGGGCGCCCACAATTCAAGATGCTGGTGTTGCACCAGTTGCTGAGACCGTTGCTGGTACTGCCTCTCAAGCCCCCAATTCAACTTCACCCACCCAGGATATTCAAGATGTCGAGCAAACCATTGTCCCCGAGCAAACAACGCCGCAAGGACAGGAAGCACCCCCAGAACCAGCCGCCAGTGCAGATCCTCTTGTAGAGCAGGTTGCGCCAGTAGCGCGCAAGCAGGTAGCAGCGCCCAAGGCAGTTGCCCTGCCTGAATCACAGGACAACCCCGGCACAGCCCAGGTGCGCAAGCGCAAGGCTCAATTGTCAGCAATGGCGGCGACCGGGTTTAGCACGGTGGAGCGCCGCCCGAACGGCTTCTTTTTGGTCAATGACCGGCTCCAGGAGGAGATGCGCCTGGATACGCCGGGTGATGCGCAGATGGCGCGTGTGGTCATTGCTGGCTATGTGAAAACTCAGTCAGCCACAGCCGCAGCCAGCCCAGACAACGATATAAAAAATCCCACGCCAGCCCAGATCAAGGCCGGTAACTACAAAAAGTCGGACGTCATTGAGATCAATGGCATGCGTGTGCAGTTGGAGAACCCGGCTGGATCAGTGCGCCGCGGCGTATCACCGGATGGCAAGGCCTGGGAGACTCCCATGATTCACCACTATGGTGAATTTCTTGGCACCAAGGGCGCTGATGGTGATGCCATGGATGTGTTTATTGGAACCCGCCCAGACACCAGCAAAGTGTTTGTTGTGGACCAAAAGAACCAAGATGGCAGCTTTGACGAGCACAAGGTCATGCTCGGCTTTCTGGATCAGGCGGCCGCCGAGAAGGGTTACCTGGCCAACTATGAAAAAGGCTGGACCGGGATGGGTGCCATCACGGAGATGAGCGTGCCGGACTTTATGGCCTGGGCCAAGTCGGACGCTGCGCAAAAGCCAGCATCGCCTAAGATGGCTGCTTCACAGGGAGTAAGTAATGGACAAGACAGTGGAGCAGCAAGCGCTGGAGTGGATTCGGCGGGTAATGTCGGAGCAGAGAGCAATGGACTCCCTGGAGACTCAGGGATTACGCCTCTTCGGTCAGCGCAACGCGGACCCGGAACAGCTGGAGGAGCCGCTCAAGTCCAAGGTGCAAGAGATTCTGACCCTGAATGGGTGGAGCGCGTAACAGCCGCCAACACCCAGGCACTTTCTGAATCAGCGGCTGCCCTTCGCGGCTACCGCAACCGGCTTACTGCCCGGCTTGCAGGTGAAACCAATCCAGTAAAAATAGCTGACCTCGAGGATGAGATCAAAAAGATCCCTCGAATCAGTCGCCCACCCGCAGAGGCTTTGCAGGCCTTTGGTGTCATGGCTAACGCATGGCAAAAGACATTTGGCGGTGTGGCGCCCATTGCCTATTGGGATGACTCCAAGTCTGCAGGGGATGGCTTTGAGCAGAACGGGCGCGCCCACGTTAATCTGGCCAACCCCGACATGGCCCTGCAATGGACAATTGGCCATGAGGCTGACCACGCCCAGGAGAAGTCCGCTGACGCCACCGAGGAAGCGCGACGCGATGAGCTGTGGTCCAACGTGTCGGAGAACGGTCGCAAGATTTTCTTTGAAGGCTTCAAGTTCAAAGGCAAGCGTTACGCGGATGCCACGCCTGAGCAGATAGTCACCTTGAGGGCTGAGATGCTGGCCGAGTTCCAGGGTGGACGCTGGACGGATGCTGAGTGGATGGCTGAGCTGGGCCGCAAAAAGCCTTTCCTGTTTGGCCAATTCCTGGCTGAGTGGATTCCCACACTGACCCGCACGATTGACGCGCTGAAGTCGCGCTACGGCATTGGCCAGGACTCGCCCAAGAACGTCGACAAGTTCATGAAGAACCTGGTTCGCGCCAAAGAGATCGCCATGGAGATGGCAATTAGCTGGGCGGAGAAGAACCAATCCCTGGCTCAAAAGACCGGGTTGAGCGACGCCATCAAGACGTCCGAGCAGGCGCAGTACAGCGCTCGCACCGATGCCGAGCAGGAGTACCGTGATGTGGTGGCCAAGCACAAAGGCAGTGATACCTGGCTGCGCGCACCCAATGGAAAACCGACCAACCTGACTGAGCGCCAGTGGATTCAGACCCGTACCCCTTCGTTTGTGAAATGGTTTGGTGACTGGGAGAGCTTTGCTGGAAAGCCCGGCGGCGTGT
>CAIMHL010000568.1 GCA_903840825.1 uncultured beta proteobacterium | reverse complement strand
GTTTGGTGTCTGATGCCTTCAATATTTACAGCTTGGCCGTGGGCCCTATGGCGCCTTTGATTGTTTTCTCGATCCTTATTCGCTTGGGCGTTATTTACTGCCTCTTCATGAACTCCGTGCGCGACAACCTCGCACCACCCTTGCCACGTCGCTTTTTTAAGTAAGATGGGTTAAAGCAGCAAGCAAACGAGCTGTCTCGATGCAGCGCCTGCCAAAAAAACGAGCTGAAAAAAGACGAGATTGACCACGTCACATCCAGTTATTAAGTCAATAGGTTTTTCGGGTACGTAAGCGTCATTTTGGGTGACACCTAAGTACCCATTTCAGTCAGCAGCCATTCCCACCAGCAGCGCATAACTAAAACGGTGATTCATCCACACGCTTATCTGCCCTGTTTTTTGTGGTGACTCTACTTCTCTTCAGGCGCCATGTAACGCTTGCGCCACCTTTCCCAGCAGGCTTTCACGCACGAGGGGTTTCACCACAAAACCTATTGCGCCAGCTTTTAGACTTTCCGACACCACCGCACGGTCAGATTGACCGGTCATCATGATTACCGGGATAGAGGCCAGACGCGGCACGGCCTTAATGCGACGCGTAGTCTCGATGCCATCCAGTTCGGGCATCTGCACATCCATCAGGATCAGGTCTGGTTTGGACTTGCGCAGCAGATCTAATGCGTCAAGTCCGCTTACGGCAAATAACAATTCGTAATTAAAATCAACAAACAGTCGCGCCACTATCTTGCGCTGAAACTCGTCGTCATCAACCACCAAAACCGTTGTGGGCACTTGTTCGGCCATAACACTAAGCGCCTTGGCCGCAGCGGAGACTGGTTCGCTGGCCAACCTCACCCCGTTGGCCCATGTTTTAATAGGCGAGGCCGCATGTACCGCCGTACGTAGACTCTGCATTACGTCATCACGTTTGATGCGGGCGATTTCTTTATGTAGTGCCTGAGCTTTGCTGATTGAGCCAGCCTCTGTCAAAGTACCATCCGTCAATCGAATGGAAAGGGCATCAAGCGCAACGCCTATTTCCTCCCCTGCCTGAGTCATCGCACGGTCGGCCTTCGCAATGTGCTTGGTTCCATCTGACAAACTCTGCTCCAAAATTGCTTCCATTTCACCCAAACGACGCGCTTGACTGACAAATTCCATTTTGGTGGGGCCACTTTCGCCCAGAGTGACAAGTTCGCGCAGCGCGTGGTGCACAGACATTCCCAGACGAGTCATGTCAAAGGTCATCGGCCAATAAAGCACGTAGTCGTCAAAGTAGTTCTTTTTGCACAGACCATAGACCTTCGTGACATCATCTTTGTTACACAAAATGACTGTGCGGTGTGCTACCTCCTGCAGCGCCGGACACAAACGATAAAGCCCAAGGTAATAGCGCTCGGCCTTTTCCAAGCTATTAAAAGCAATCACAACGACGGACGGACGATGCATCTCAAAGTCGCGCGCTTCGGCGTCCATTTCAGTTGAGATATAAACTTTATCAAACTCACCATTTAAGGTGTTTTTGATCTGCTTGGCTTCCGATGGGTTGTCGCTGGCTACCAGTATGACCGCCATTTTTGGCGAATATTTTGAATGAAGGTTATGCATTGCTTTGCCGTCTTTTAGATGAGCATCGTAAATACATATTTAACCAACATGCCCATTTGCACCTATCGGATCTGAGGTCAACTCGATCAAGGCTGCGGTAACCGCATCCATCTCGGTTTTAAAGCGGTGGGTCAAAGCGCTCATAGCGTCAAGCTCTGCCGTCTCCAGTTCTTCACACACCGCTGAAAGTGCAATGGCGCCCACCGAGCGTGCCGATGACTTGAGCTTGTGAGCCTGCCTGCCAACGTGGGCGAGGTCTCCTGCAGCGCAGGCGGTGAGGACCTCTGCGCTAATAGCCTTGGCGCTTAGGCCAAAGTCGTGAAGAAATTCATGAACAATCGCCGGATCGTCACCCACGAGTGATGCCAGAACACTCGCGTCTATGGTGGGAAAAATTTTATCTTTTGGAGACGCGTCGACATCTGCTGTCAAGTCGCCACTGCACCATTTTTCGATCGCATTTTGTAATTGCATCAGAGTGGTCGGCTTTACCAACAACTTGTCCATTTCAGCTGTGTAACATTTTTCAATTTCCTCGGGTAGCGCATTAGCCGTCCAGGCAAAAACGGTGGTACGCGGCAGTGCCTGCTCTGCTTCAGCAGCCCGAATCGCACGCGTTAAAGCGTAGCCGTCCATCACTGGCATGTGGCAATCCGTAATAACAAAAGAAAAACTGCCGGTACGCCATTTGATCAGCGCTTCATCTCCATTCTCAGCACAGTCGCTTTGTAAGCCGAGTAGGGCAAGTTGACGCACCATCAACTTGCGGTTCATGGCGTTATCGTCCACGACCAGCACCTTAGATGCTCCAGGATACACAGGCAATATCTGCGGACGGTTTATCCAAATGCGATGCGCTTCATCATGAAGCAACAAAGCGGACTCCGGTGCGACCACCAGAGTGAGCGTGATGTAGAAGGTCGACCCCTTTGAGGGCGCACTATGGACTTCGATTTGGGCATCCATCAGATCCGCCAGACGGCGGCAGATTGACAGGCCAAGCCCGGTGCCGCCGAACATGCGTGCGGTATCGGCACTCCCCTGCTCATAGCTCAAAAACAGGCGATTCTGCACCTCAGGCGACATGCCAATGCCATCATCCCGCACAGAAAAACGCAACTCTTCGGCGCCATTGTGTTGCTTTAGAAGTTCGGCACTGATCTCAACTTTGCCACCATGGCCGAATTTAATCGCATTGGAGACAAAGTTATTCAGGACCTGCGAAAGCCTGAGCGGGTCCACCACATGTGCCTTGCTTAAGCGCGGGTCAACCCAGAAAGAAAGTGTTACAGAGTTGCCGCTGGCTGCGTGCGAATATGTTTTGGCCACATCAGCTACCAGTGATGCAATCGAGACAGCCTGTACCGCGAGTTCGAGCTTGCCCTCAGCCATCTTGGAGAAATCAAGGATATCGTTCAGGATTCGCAGCAGACTGGCACCAGCATCGTTGGCCGACTGCAAGGTCTCCGCCTGCTCTTCATCCAAGCTTGAAAAAGATAGAAGTTCTACCATGCCCAGCAGCCCGCCCAATGGAGTGCGAATTTCGTGGCTCATGTTGGCAAGGAAAGCAGACTTGGCCAGGTTGGCTTTATCGGCCACCAGGCGGGCGCTTTCCAATTCGCTATTCTTCTCCAGCAGCACCTGGTCCAGTCGCTTGCTTTCGGTCACATCACGTGCTGCAGCAAACACGCCTTGCAGCATACGGTCCCGATCATAAAACGTGGTGGCATTTAGCGACACAACGGTTTCCGAGCCGTTACGGGCCCGCACGGTAAGCTCGTAATCGGTAATTTTTTTACCACTCAGCACCAGATTCATGGCGACGACGGCACGCTGTGGGTCGGTAAAATATTTTTTGAGCGGCGCGCCAATCAACTCATCGCGCGTGCAATCGGTGAGCAACTCCATCTGTTTGTTGACGTCCGTAATGATGCCCACCGGGTCAGTGGTCATGATGGCGTCGATGTTGGCCTCGATCAGCGAGCGGGTGTAGAACTGCTGGTCCCGCAGGCGCTGGTCGAGTTTCTTTTGCTCCTCCTCAATCAGCTTGCGGGCGGTGTTGTCGGTGCCAATCAGTAAGTAGCCAATGATCGAGTCCTCGTTATCACGCAATGCCGTGACTGACACCACTGCCGGGAAGCGGCTGCCGTCTTTGCGGATGTAGGTCAGCTCGTAAATGTCTTCAATGCCGCGGGAGGCTTTGAATACCAGGGCCTCAAAGCCGGGGGTAATTTCGGTATCCAACTCGGCGCTCAAAACGCTGGCCCGGGCGATCACTTCTTGCGGGTCTGAAATATCGGCCGGGGTGATTTTGTTCATCACATCGACGGCGGCGTAGCCCAGCATGCGCTCGGCGCCGACGTTAAAAATCTGGATCACGCCTTTGGCGTCGGTGGCGATACTGGAGAAGTTGGCACTATTGAAAATAGCATTTTGCAAAGCACCGGCTTTGAGCAGTGCTTCTTCGGCCTGCTTTCGCGCGGTGTTGTCGGTGCCGATCAGCAAGTAGCCGATGATGGCGTTTTGGTCATCACGAAGGGCCGTGACCGAGACCACTGCCGGGAAACGGCTGCCGTCTTTGCGGAGGTAGGTCAGCTCGTCAATGTCTTCAATGCCGCGGGAGGCTTTGAATACCAGGGCCTCAAAGCCGGGGGTAATTTCGGTATCCAACTCGGCGCTC
>CAIMHL010000567.1 GCA_903840825.1 uncultured beta proteobacterium | reverse complement strand
TCTTGCCGTCGCGGCTGACCAAACCACGGGCTTCAATCACGCCTTCGTTGTTCACCACAGTCGCAGCCAGGTCACCCGCGCTCTTGGCGCCCAGATAAACCAAACCGCCGTCGGCCTGAATCAGGCCTTTGTTGCTGGCCAGCGCATTGGCTGCGCCTTCGTTGATGGCCAGTTTGATGAGGCCGTCGCCGCCTGATACGTCGAGGGTGATTTTGTTGCCGCCGGCCAGCGCCACGCTGCCCATGCGGGCGGTGATGACGCCTTCGTTGCGAACTTCAGGGGCCAGCATGGCGATGTAGCCGCCTTGGGCAGCGTTGATGGTGCCGAGGTTGACGACGGAGGCTGTGCCGTTGCCAGAGAAGGTGTATTTGCCCGTAGTGGCACCGGCCAAAAAGTCGCCGTCAGAAATACTGAGGGTGGTGGCCACCATGCCGCCCACGTCTACCCGTGCGTTAGCGCCAAAGAGCACGCCACCGGGGCTGGACAAGAAGACTTTGCCGTTGGAGGTGAGGCTACCGAAGATGAGGGATGGGTCGGTGGACAGGACACGGTTCAGCGCGACGGCGGTGGCGTTGGGCTGTTCAAACTTGACGGCAGCGTTGGCGCCGATGTTGAAGGTGTTCCAGTTGACCACCATGTTTTGGGTGGACTGGGTCACCTTCATGGCCTGGCCGGTGGTGGTGATGTTGCCGCTGCCTGCGCCAACTGCGCCGCCGGTAGGCAGTGCGTTGACATCTAGCGCCAGGGCGTGGCCGGAGATGGTGGCGATGAAGGCGCTAAGCAGCCCCTGCAGCAGTGCGCTGATGCGCAGGCGGGGGCGGAAGATGTAGGTGAGGGTTTTGCCGCCTGAGATTTTGAGTTTGTAGACGGTGGCTTTGATCTTGTTGATGGTTTTGTTGCCGTTGTTCTGTTGGTTCAAAGTGTTGCTCCCGGATGCGTTGTTGTTACGGCTGTTAGACGCGCTAGATGATGTGGTGTTGGTCATGACGTGCTTGCTCAAGGTATGGATCAGAACTGTTTGGTGGCTTGCAACCACAGACGCGGGCTGGTGTTGTTGTTGTCAGAGTCAAGCCCAGCGGCCGATGCCCCGGGGTTGCTGCCGGACTTCCAGGCCACGCTGGCGCGGATGCTGTAGTCGGATTCTTCGCTAAAGTTGACACCCAAACCGTAACCGGCCAGGTTGTAGCTGTTGGGGAAGTTGGGCAAGCCGACAGGCTGCCAGCCGTTCCAGGTGCTTTTGTGCAGGTTGACACGTCCCGTGTCTAAGAAGCCGGTGAGCTGGAGTTTGAAGCCGGGCACGTTGTAGCGGGCTTCAAGGTTGATCATTTGGCCTTCGTCGCCCGCGGCTTCGCCCTGGGCGTAGGCGCGCACGCCCATGCCGCCCAAGACGAATTTCTCGGAGGAGTCGAGGTTTTTGTTGGCGGCCTGGCCGCTGAAGGCGGTGTACAACGACCAGTCGTCGGTGAGGCGCTGCAGGCGGGTGAGGCTGTAGGCGAGTTTGCTGTAGCTGCCACCGGTTTTGGCGGTGAGGTCGTCATTGGCCTTGAAGTTGACGTTGTCCAGGTTCAGGTTGCCGCCCGACAAGGTCACGCTGCCAGCGGTCATGCCGCCGCCGCCATAGCCGTCGCGCATGTCGCCCGAGAAGCCCAGGGCCAGGACGCTGACGCCCTTGTCAGCCACGTTGATGCCGTTTTGGGAATCCCGAATGCGCTTGATGTCATAGGTGGCCATGCCGTACAGGTTGGCGTTGCGCGAACGCACAAAGGGGTGGACTGCAAACAGGCCGCCGATGGCGGAGTTGCCGCTGGCGTTGAGGGCCGCAAAGTCTTGGCCCAGGGTGTAGTTCATGCCGGTGTATGCCACACCCAGTTTGGTGCCAGCGCTGCCGACGGGCAGGCTGTAGGCAGCGCGGAAGTAGCGCAGGCCGCCGTCGTTGGCGCCTTGGCCAAGTTGGGAGGTCATGGCGCGCAGGATGACCTGGTCGCCACTGCCAGAGGGGTCGTTCACGTTGAGGGTGCCGCCCAGTCGGTTGGTGCCGGTGAATCGGTTGCCAAAGTTGTCGACGTCAACCGCACCGCCGAGGAGCGCGCCTTGGGTGGTTTCGACCACCAGGTCAGAGGTGCCGACGCTGGTGCCGGGCACCAGCGTGGATTTGACTTCAACGCCGGGCAGGTCATTGAGGAGCATGAGGCCACGCTCAATGCCGGTGTCTTTGATGGGGCTGCCAATGGGCGAGGCCTCGGCCACGATGCCTTGGGCAACGGTATCTAAAAGGCGGGTTGTGCCGGTGGGGGTGAACTTGACACCGCCTAGGCGGCCTTCAATGACGGTGATTTCGATGTTGCCGCTGGCCACTTCTTGGGCGGGCAGGTAGGCACGGGCCACAAAATAGCCTTGATTGCGGTAGTACCTGCTGATGAGGCTGGCGGCTCTGTCCAGCCCGGCCAAATCGAGCTCTTTGTTGACTTGCAGGCTGAGCAGGTCTTCAAGTTCAGCAGAGGGGTAGGCGGTGTTGCCAGTGACTATGAATCTGTTGACCTTGACCTTGACGCCACCCGGCATCACCAAAGCAGGACGCACATCTTGCTGGATTTCAAAAACAGGGGCTTTGGGGGGAGCCGTGATGGGTGCAGCGGGGATGGTCATGAGGGAGCCCGCATCAGGCTGAACCTGGGCAATGGCAGCACTATGACCAAGCGCACCAAGCGCGATAAGCAAGCCGATAGCCTGTGGCAAGGGGCTCTTGTTGACAGTTAATTCCATTGCACGACCTTTTTTTAAGAACATTTGAAACACTCCGCTAATTTGAAAAACATCAAGGCTTTTGGTAGTCATATTTCGCAATTTAAAAACGAAAAGCAATATATTTGGACATTATGACGCTCTTGATGAAATT
>CAIMHL010000566.1 GCA_903840825.1 uncultured beta proteobacterium | reverse complement strand
TGCAACTCGATGAGACGGCAGCCCGCAACATGAATGCTTTTGAGTTAACGGGCTACCTGCACAGTCTGCAACACCGGCACTAATCTATTTTTACTGGAAATAACAATGCATTTTTCTAAATTGAGATTATCAACACTAAGCGCCGTCGCTCTGGCGAGTCTGTCCATCACCCATGCTGTGGCAAACCCCACAGTAAGTCGGCTGACGCCACCCAGTGAGTTATTCACCAGTGGTCAAGCTGCGCCGGTGATTGCCCGTTTTTTGCCCGGCCAGCGTTTTGACCTGCAAGCCACACTGCGTCCGGACGATGCCAGCAAAACCATCACCAGCGCCCAGTTTTTGCTGGATGGCAAACCCCTTGCACTGACCCCTGCCCTGCGCAGCTGTGCAGTGGCCTGCCTGGCCTCTGTCCCCAAAAATGCCACGATCGCAACCATTCGCGCCTTCAGCGTCGCCAAGGCCGGCCTGCATACCTTTAGCGTTACGGGCGTGCAAAGTGATGGGCAAACCGTCACGGCAAAAGGTAACTTCGAGATCGTTCCCTTGGTCGCCGGTGGGCAGAAGATTAAAAACATCGTGATCTTGCTGGGTGACGGCATGGGCGCTGCCCAGCGCACGGCGGCTCGCATCGTGGCCGGCGGCTATGCCCAAGGCAAAGTCATCACACCGTTGGCAATGGACACATTCCCGGTCACGGGCATGGTCAAAACCGCATCACTCAACTCGGTGGTGACGGACTCCGCCCCCGGCATGACTTCCTATGTCTCGGGCAACAAAAACAACAACAACGAAGAAGGTGTGTTCCCAGACGACACCACCGACCCGTTTGACAACCCCCGCATTGAATACCTCAGCGAGTACCTGCACCGCACCCAAGGCAAGGCTTTAGGTCTGGTCACCACCGCCGATGTGTTTGACGCCACCCCAGCGGGTAACGCCGTGCACGCCAGCAACCGGGGTGCTGGCACCGGCATCGTGGATCAATACCTTGATGACAGAGGCCTCACTGGCTTGTCGGTCTTGATGGGTGGTGGACGCAAATGGTTTTTACCCGCCAGCGTGCCCGGTTCAGCCCGCGGTGACAAGACAGATTACGCGTTTTCAGAGACCGATGCGCACACGGGCGACATCGTTAAACGTTGGGGTGCAGCACCCGGGAAAATAGACAAAGACCGCGATCTGCTGGGCGACTTCAAAGCCTCGGGCTTTGCCTACGCCGCCGACAAAACCGCGATGGACGCCATTGACCCGCTTAAAACAGACCGTTTGCTCGGACTCTTTGCCCATGCCAACATGAACGTCGCCCTCGACAAGATGGACGGACGTCGCAGCAAGCTAAGCGGCATCAACGGCCGTGTGGTGGACGACTACGGCTTCCCCGACCAACCGATGCTCGACGAGATGACCCGCAAAGCGCTGGCCGTGTTGGAAAAACAGAAAAAAGGCTTTGTGCTCATGGTGGAAGGCGCCTCGATCGACAAACAAGCCCACAACATGGATACCGAGCGCTGGATGCTCGACACGATTGAGTTTGACCGCGCCATCAAGGTCGTGCAAGACTTTGCCCGCCAACGCGGCGACACGCTGGTGATCGTCACCGCTGACCATGAGTGCTCAGGCGTGGCCTTGATCGGGGGCTCCACCGTGAGCGATGCCAGGTTGCAAGAACTGGTGCGCGAAGGTGGTACCGCCAATCTGCGTGACAAGGTGGTGGGCGTCTATGAGAAAGCCGGCTTCCCTAAATACCGCATGGCGGCTGACGGCTACCCACAAACCACAGACATCGACAACCGCTTGCTGGTAGGGTATGGCGCCAACAGCGACCGTTTTGAGGACTGGCGTACCAATGGTCTGCCCATGCAGGACAGTCAGCAGCCTTTCGTGAAAACAACGCCTTTATCAGCCTACCCTGCAGGCCCGTTAAACCGCGACGAATCGGGCAAGTTTTTGATCACAGGCCAGGTGCCGGGTGACAGTGCCGTCCACACCGCCACCGACATTCCGCTCTCGGCTTTTGGGCCAGGTTCGTGGGCCTTCACCGGTGTACTGGACAACACCGACGTGTTTTTCAAACTGGCGCAAGCTGCGGTTAACGGTGCTGTGGTCCCCGAGGGATTGATCAACGCACCGAAAAAACGCAAGTAAAAAGCAAAGCTTATGGCAGCGGCGTGAGTTTGGCCACGCTGAGTGCCAGCCACTTGATACCGTGGCGCGGGAAGTTGATCTGGGCTCTCGCGTCATCCTCCACGCCCTCCAGCGACAAGACCGTGCCCTCGCCAAACTTGGCATGAAACACCTTCATGCCCGAGCGCAGGCCGTGCGCGGGGGCGGCTTTTTGCACCGGCACTGGTGCAGCGGTGGTGTATTTCGATAAATCAGCACCAAATGAGCATCTAGAACCCGCCGA
>CAIMHL010000565.1 GCA_903840825.1 uncultured beta proteobacterium | reverse complement strand
GGACATCAGTAAAACGACAGGTGTGACGGCCAATGCCGATTATTTGGTTATGAATAGTCAAGCAATGACTGGCCAATTTTGGACTTCAGAAGAACGCGTAGCTGTGAACGCTGTGGACGCCTGGATAGTTGATGCAAGCAGCAATGGTGTAGCTTCTCTTGGCACCAAGCTGACGCAGCAAAATGTTCGCTTGGTGCGTGGCGGTGATCCCAAAGATACCGCCTGTGCCAATAGCAGAAACCGTTTTTCTGATCATCAGGATGGCACAGTTAGCGATACCCGCACCGGCTTGATGTGGAAAAGCTGCCCTGAAGGCTATTCAAATAATACCTGTACCACCGGTAAGGTCCTGTCTTTTGGGTCCGTGCCCTCGGTAGTGACGCAACTTGGCAAGGCGAATAGTGCTGTTGACAAGGGGTATTCGGACTGGCGTGTGCCGACGCGTAACGAGCTCGCATCCATAGTGAATCGGGCTTGCCAGAACCCGTCTATCGTTGCTAGTATTTTCCCTGCCAATGAGTCGAAGCCGTACATCACATCGAGCCCAAGTGTGAACGCTCCCACGACAGAGGTCTGGAGCGTCGATTTTACGGATGGTAATGTGGGCCTTGGCTTTCTCTCCAGAAGCTACTACCTCCGCCTCGTCCGCGCCGGCCAGTAGTCATCTTTTCCAGAAATTGAACCACGGCCAGTTTGCTATATTGTCCCGCTTAGTCTTTCACTGCAATGTTCCCAGATAAAAAGTCGATCAAGCTTTTGTCGGTTTCCATTGGGCATCACGATTCCAACATGGCGTTCTGCGATGGTCGTGTGGTCAAGTACATCAAGTTGGAGCGGCTCAAGCAAGAGAAGCGGTTTGGGTTTCAGGGGTTGCTCGGATGGCAGCGAGAAGTCCAGCACATTTGGGGTTTGGATGTGGGCGCGTTTGACGATATCGTGCTGACGTTTGACCCTGGTTCGCTCCCAGTGAGTTTGAAGAAGCATTTGGCTTCAGATGCGCTGCATCGTCTGTTCTCCGATAAGTCAAAGGCCGAACGACTTACATCTGCTATCTGCGATTATCTAGGCATTAGAAGAGCGTGGCTAATAAGTCATCATTATTCTCACGCGCTCAGCACCTGGATGCAAGAGTCGAAGCCCCCAGATATTCAGATTGTCGTTGATGGTTTGGGCGATGGCCGTCCCTGGAGTGTTTATCGGCAGGATAAGTTGATGGCCATGGGGCAAATTGAAAATGGGTCAATAGGTTGGGGTATTCGTGATGCCGGGAAAATACTGGGTATCAAATACGGACATTACAACGATATCGCGGGCAAAGTCATGGGTTTACAGTCTTACGGCAAGGTAGATCATGGATATCTTCAGCGTTTGCGGCAGTTTGATTTCAGCCGGATAAATGAGGTCTGGTCAAACAGCCATTGGCTGGCTTATAAAACTGATTCCTTGCTTGGGCAATTGAGTGGACTTGACTGGGTTGCCACGGTCCATGAGCGTATGGGTGAAATGTTGCTTGATTTTTTTAAACGGTTTGCTGGCCAGAGTGAGATGATTGCATATTCGGGTGGTGTCGCGCAGAACGTGATTTGGAACGCGAGGTTGAAGGCGTATTTTCCGAACATGGTGATTGCCCCTCATGCTTGCGATGAGGGCTTGAGTTTGGGCAGTCTGGAGTGGTTGCGGCGCCAGCATGGAACAGATTCGTTGGTTTTGCCAAATTTTCCTTATGCGCAGTCGGATGTCAGTGTGGCTTCACCCAGTGCAGAAACCATTCAACGTGCGGCGCAGTGGCTGGCTGAGGGTAGGATTGTGGGGTGGTACCAGGGTCATGGCGAAGTTGGCCCCAGGGCTCTAGGGAACCGGTCGATCTTGATGGACCCCCGGCTCCCCCATGGAAAGGCTTTGATGAACGCCGTTAAAAGGCGTGAAAACTACCGACCGTTTGGCGCGTCAGTGCTGCAAGAACATTTCCAGGACTATTTCTCTGGTCCACAGGATGATTTCATGTTGCTGGCGTGCGCGGTGAATTCAATTGAATTCCCGGCGGTCACGCATGTGGATGGCACTTGTCGGGTTCAATCGGTGGGACAGGACTGTACTTTTTTTCGGCAGCTTTTGACGCAATTTCATGCTATCACCGGGTGCCCGGTTCTTCTCAATACCAGCCTGAACCTAGCGGGAAAGCCGATTGCCGCATTCCCGGAGGCTGCAAAGCAGCTTTTTTTTGATTCACCGATAGATGCCATGATCATCGGCAATGAGGTGCATTGTCGAGGAACATATTGATGTTGAGCACTAGACGTTTGTCGGTGTCCGTGCAGTGAACGCCTGAATGTGGCAAAGAAGCGTCAAAAAATACTATGCGGTTGGCAACACTTTCTACTTTGCGGCCATCTTCAAACAGTGTGTAACCATTATTGGTGTTGAGGTACAGCACAGCAGTGGTTGCATCTGGCTGCCGGGTGTCCGTGTGAAAGGCATAGGCGACTTGTTTAGTCTGCCGGTTGGTTGAATTAGCTTTTACCTTTATCAGTCGCCTGGGCATGATGTGCGCCACCAGTGGCTGGATCAAGCCCAGTTGCTTAGACCGATAGACGCGCTTGGCGTTTTCCAGATAGAAGCCATGCACATATTGCAGATTGCACTCTGGCGGAAAGTTGGCAGGGGGGTCTTTGAGGATTTCGCTTTTTTCCCATGGAAATGTGGGGGCCATGATGGCAGTGCTAAGTGCCAGAAACACTTCTGGATCAAGGTAGTTGTCTACGATTCGCATGGTGTTGGCTCGGGGGCTTCAAGTTTGTGCCCACATGCGCAGCAGGTTGGCATAGGTGTGGTGTGCCAGGTCGGTCTCATGCGCGTCAACCGCTACGGAATTGAGTTTGTCCTTGATGTGCGAAAGATTTGACAAGATTTCCCGCTGTTGCTCGTTCCTGACATATGACTCAACCCAGGTGACAGCCACCAGACGCTCACCCCGCGTCACTTCCGTGACCTCATGTATGCTTGTGGATGAATAAATGACGGCGCTGCCGCTGGGAAGTTTGACGTCTTGCCGGCCGAACGCGCCATGAATGCGCAAGATGCCACCGTCGTAGTCTGTGGTGTCATTCAGGAATATAGTGACGGAAATATCGCTGCGCTGCCGAGCCAGTTTAGGGCCCATCAGACCGCTGTCTACATGTTGACCGTAGGACATGCCGAGCTGGTAGCGGCAGATCATGGGCGGGCGAACGTGTTTTGGCAAAGCAGCCCGATTAAACTCTTTGTTTCGCATGAGTGCTGTCAACAACAGGTGCTGCAAGATTTTTCTTTCGCAGGCAGCTTGGGAAATTTGCTCGTTGTGTTTGATGCGACTGGCACGCTGACCAGTAGTCTCAGTTCCTGGCACAAAAGGCATGGCATTTGCTGCCTGGCGCAACTGAATCACCTCTTGATGGGTGAGTAGGTTGTGAATGCACGTCATCATCTTGGTGTCTTGCTTGATTGTTTTGACATTTTGAATGAGGGAAAGCTATGAGACTAAATTTTATACTCAATGATTTTCCACGGTTGGACGAGGATGTAGTGCGTCCGAATGACTTGCCGCTAACTGTTTGTACCGCCTCCATGTTAGAGCCCGCCAAGGCTGGGCATGTAGTTTGGTTGACGGGTTTGTCGGGTTCCGGTAAGACGACCCTGGCAAAGGCGCTGGCTTATTCTCTGCATCAGCACGGGTATCCGACGTTGAGCTTGGATGGCGATGAACTCAGGGCTGGGTTGTGTCGAGGTCTTGGTTTTTCACCTCAAGGACGGACTGAAAACATTCGTCGCGCTGCTGAGGTTGCCGCGCTTGCCGCTCGCGCCGGGTTAATAGTGCTGGTGGCTTGCATTTCACCCATGCAAATCGATCGTGGTCAGGCGCGCCAGATTGTTGGCGCAGACCGATTTACGGAGGTCTGGCTGGATTGCCCCTTGAGTGTGTGCGAGCAGCGCGATGTGAAGGGTTTGTATCACCAGGCTCGTTGTGGTGCAATTCCCTGTTTCACTGGGATATCTGCCCCTTACGAACAGCCGGTGCAGGCTGATTTGGTGCTCAAGACAGATCGGATGAATGTTGAAGACTGCGTGCTTGGGTTATTGAATCAGTTGGGAACAGTCGACCATGTTTAAGTTCAATGTGGATGGGATCACCGCAGACGAATTCATGCGCGATGTGTTTGAAACGAAACCCTTTGTTTTTAAGAATTTTTTGCCAGATGGATTTTATGGCAAGGCAGATTTAAATGCAGCTCTGACGCAATCCATGACATCAGAGCTGCCTTTTACGATCGGAATGCATGGACGGACAGTGCGTCCTGAGGAATATGCGTCGCAGGTGTACAACGGAATCAAACAAACAAAGCAGCCCCGAACTAACCCCGAAAAAGTAGAGCGCTTGTTGCAAGCGGGTGCCAATTTGAAAATTCAACGCTTTTCTGGCGTTTGTCCAAAAGTGTCTTCGGTTGTCAACGAAGTGGCATCTTGGTTTCAATTTGTGACGTCTGCCAATGGTTATTTTTCTTATGGCATGCAGCGGGGGCTGCCGGTGCATTGGGACTCCCATGATGTGATGGCGGTTCAGCTCGTGGGCTCCAAGCATTGGAAAATCTACGAGCCCAGGATGCTGCTGCCATTAAAGGCGCACAGGGGTCAAGTGGGCGAGCCACCTGATTTGAAAAGCCCAGAACTTGAATTGGACCTTCAAGCAGGGGATGCGTTGTATCTGCCCCGCGGCTGGTGGCATGACGTCACGCCGGTAAAGGGTCTCAAAAGCTTGCATATTTCAATTGGCTTGCATCCACCAGAAGTTTCAGATTTTCTGGCCTGGGTTCTGCAGTCGCAGACCTCACTGCACGTTGACTTCAGAAAATCCATTCCTCTGACTGCTCAGGCGTTGGACACATCGACCCTGTCCGATGTGTTGTCCAAAGCGATGTCTGATCCTAAGTTGTTACGGCTTTTTTTAGGGCAGTACAACGAAGGCAAGCTACACCGAGCTTATTTTGATATCCTTGATGAAGCGTGATTTGCCATGAGAGCGCGCAGCGGCGGATATGCCCAGTGGTTTGCAGCCTCCTGTACCAATTGGCTCGCCTTGTTTCGTTTTTCTTGTGCGTCCGG
>CAIMHL010000564.1 GCA_903840825.1 uncultured beta proteobacterium | reverse complement strand
CTGGTGAAATTCTTGTTTTCATTAATCTGACACTTAATCCCAGGACAAAGCGCCACCGGATTGGTATTCAATCACGCGTGTTTCAAAGAAGTTGCGTTCTTTCTTGAGGTCGATCATCTCGCTCATCCAGGGGAAGGGGTTTTCTTCATTGGGAAAGAGTGCCTCGAGGCCAATTTGTGTGGCGCGACGGTTGGCAATATAGCGCAGGTAGCCTTTGAACATGGAGGCATTCATGCCCAGCACGCCGCGTGGCATGGTGTCCTCCGCGTACTTGTATTCCAACTCGACGGCTTTTTCAAACAGCGCCTTGATCTCGGCCTTGAACTCGGGCGTCCAGAGTTGAGGATTTTCAAGTTTAAGCTGGTTGATCAGGTCAATGCCAAAGTTACAGTGCATAGACTCATCGCGCAAGATGTACTGGTACTGCTCAGCAGCGCCTGTCATTTTGTTTTGACGGCCCAATGCCAGAATTTGCGTGAAACCAACGTAGAAGAACAGACCTTCCATCAGGCAGGCAAACACAATCAAAGACTTCAGTAGCGTCTGATCAGTCTCATGGGTGCCGGTTTTGAATTCCGGGTCCATGATGGCTTCAATGAAGGGGATCAAAAACTCGTCTTTGTCCCGAATCGACTGGATTTCGTTGTACGCGTTAAAAATTTCGCTTTCATCCAAACCCAGCGACTCAACAATGTACTGGTAGGCATGCGAGTGAATCGCTTCTTCAAAGGCTTGACGCAGCAGAAATTGGCGGCACTCGGGTGCCGTGATGTGGCGGTAGGTTCCCAGCACAATGTTGTTGGCTGCCAGTGAGTCAGCGGTGACAAAAAAGCCAAGGTTTCGCTTGATGATGCGACGTTCGTCATCGGTCAACCCATTGGGGTCTTTCCAGAGCGCGATGTCGCGGGACATGTTGACTTCCTGGGGCATCCAATGGTTGGCGCAGCTAGACAGGTACTTTTCCCATGCCCATTTATACTTGAACGGCACAAGTTGGTTGACGTCAGTCTTGCCGTTAATAATCCGTTTGTCATCGGCATTAACGCGGCGTGGCAGTTTTGTTGCCGCCATCTCGAACGACTTCTCCACGGCAGCAGAGGCAGACTTGTTTAAGCCATCGCTCAGTACAGAGGGCAACTCTGCAGCCAGTCCAATGGATGGATGGCCAGCGTTTTGCAAAGGTGAATTTGTTTTGACTTCTTCGTCCCAGGTCAACATAAATATTTCCAATCAGCGAATTATGAGAGCAGCAAAATACAATGAAAAGAATTCATTGAAATTGCTGTTGTTTTGTTTGAATAAGTGTTGTTCTGCAGCATCGAAAGCGAGTCACCTTGATGCTGCGGATCCATTTACTGGCAAGACTCGCAAGTGGGGTCATCCACCCCGCAAAACTTGATGTCTGTTGCAGGCCCGCTGGCCATCTGCAACTTGGCGGTAGCGGCAGCAGCATCCAGTGCGCTCATGCCACTGTTGGTACTTTCGCTCCCAGATGAAACTGCGTTCATCCGGCCTGCGGCAACCGTCGATTTTTCGACGTGAGTGGCCGACATGGTGCGTAAATAATAGGTGGTCTTCAAGCCACGGATCCAGGCCAACTTGTAGGTGTCATCCAGCTTTTTACCCGAAGCGCCGGCCATGTAAATATTCAAGGATTGCGCTTGGTCGATCCATTTCTGGCGGCGTGATGCGGCTTCAACCAACCAGCGCGTTTCGACTTCAAAGGCTGTTGCATACAAGGCCTTGATGTCAGCGGGCACACGGTCAATTGGGTTTAAGGAACCATCAAAGTGTTTCAGGTCCATCACCATCACATCGTCCCACAAGCCCAGGCTTTTCAGGTCCTGCACGAGGTAGTTGTTGATGATGGTGAACTCGCCGGAAAGGTTGGACTTGACCGAGAGGTTGCCGAAGCAAGGCTCAATGGAGGCATCCACCCCAATGATGTTTGAAATGGTCGCTGTGGGTGCGATAGCGGTGCAGTTGGAATTGCGCATACCGTCTGTCGCAATTTTCTTGCGCAAGGCGTCCCAATCCATTGTGGATGAGCGGTCAACTTCAACATAGCCACCGCGCTCGCGAGCCAGCATGTCCAGCGTGTCGATCGGCAAAATGCCTTGATCCCAGAGAGAGCCTTTGTAGGTGGCATATTGACCGCGCTCACGGGCCAATTCTGTCGACGCCCAATAGGCGTAATAGCAAATGGCTTCCATTGATTTGTCTGCAAATTCAACGGCGGCGTCGCTGGCGTAAGGAATGCGTAACTCATACAAGCTGTCCTGAAATGCCATCATGCCCAAGCCCACTGGGCGGTGGCGCATATTGGACTCACGCGCTTTCTTGACGGCGTAGTAGTTGATGTCAATGACGTTATCAAGCATCCGCATGGCGGTGGTGATCGTCTTTTTCAACTTGTCGTGATCAAGTACGCCATTTTTCAAGTGTTGCAACAGGTTGACCGAGCCCAGGTTGCACACAGCAGTTTCTGTGTCGCTGGTGTTCAATGTGATCTCGGTGCACAGGTTGCTGGAGTGAACCACGCCAACGTGTTGCTGAGGTGAACGCACGTTGCAGGCGTCTTTGAATGTGATCCAAGGGTGACCGGTCTCAAACAGCATGGTCAGCATCTTGCGCCACAGGTCGGCGGCAGGCAGTGTGCGGGAGGGTTTGATCTCACCGCGCGCCGCTTTGGCTTCGTAGGCCACGTAAGCTTTTTCGAAGTCCATACCAAACAGGTCATGCAAGTCGGGAACATTGTTGGGTGAGAAAAGCGTCCATTGGCCTTTTTCCATCACGCGGCGCATGAACAGGTCTGGAATCCAGTTGGCGGTGTTCATGTCGTGGGTGCGGCGGCGGTCATCACCCGTGTTTTTACGGAGCTCTAGGAATTCTTCGATATCAAGGTGCCAGGTTTCCAGGTAGGTGCAGACAGCACCCTTGCGTTTTCCGCCTTGATTCACTGCCACAGCGGTGTCGTTAACGACCTTCAAAAATGGCACAACCCCTTGTGATTCTCCGTTGGTGCCCTTGATGTGCGCACCCATGGCCCGCACGCGCGTCCAGTCGTTGCCCAGTCCGCCTGCGAATTTGGAGAGCAGGGCGTTTTCTTTGATGGATTCGTAAATGCCGTCCAGATCATCAGGCACCGTGGTGAGGTAGCAGCTTGAGAGCTGTGAGCGCAGTGTGCCGCTGTTGAACAAGGTGGGCGTGCTCGACATAAAGTCAAATGATGACATTACTTCATAAAACTCAATGGCCCGCGTCTCACGGTCAACTTCATTGAGCGTCAAGCCCATGGCGACGCGCATGAAGAACGCCTGCGGCAGCTCAATACGTGATTTACCAACGTGCAAGAAGTAGCGGTCATACAGGGTTTGCAGGCCTAGGTAATCAAACTGCAAATCGCGGTCCGCTTTAAGCGCCGCGCCAAGGCGGGCCAGATCAAACGTTAGCAACTTGGGATCGAGCAATTCGTTGTCGACCCCTTTTTGGATGAATTGAGGAAAATAGTCGATATAGCTCTGCGCCATCTCGGCTTGAACGACATCACGGCCTAAAACTTCCTTGGCAATCGTGTGGAACAAAAGGCGTGCGGTGGCGTAGGTGTAATCAGGGTCTTTTTCAATCAGTGTCCGCGCGGCCAGTACCGAGGCTTTGTAGACTTCATCCATCGGAACGCCGTCGTACAGGTTGCGCATGGTCTCCGCCATGATGGGTTCAGGTTTGACGTCTGCACCCAGTCCAGCGCAGGCTGATTTGATCAGTCCATTCAGGCGGTCAAGGTCAAGGATGATGCGTACACCGTTGTCCAGCGCATGCAGCTGCGGTGTTTTAGGCGCCTCTTGAATAACTTTTTGTGCCCGTTCTTGTGTGCGCTTTTCGCGGTAAAGCACGTAGGCCCGGGCTGCTTCGTGGTGACTGCCGCGCATCAGGCTCAGTTCCACTTGGTCTTGTACGTCTTCAATATGAAAAGTGCCACCGCCCGGGCGCGAACGGGTTAGTGCACGCACCACGATTTGCGTCAGTCCGTCGACCATTTCACGAACACTGGCTGAGGCGGCGCCTTGCGTGCCATGCACCGCCAGAAAGGCCTTCATCATGGCGATCGCAATTTTGCTGGGCTCGAAGGGCACCACAGCGCCGTTGCGGCGAATGATCTGGTAGTGGTCAAGAGAGGGGTTGCCCGAATTAAGGGCTGTGTCGGTGCTTTGCTGGGAAAGCACGCCGACCGTAGCATCGGAAAAAATTTGGGTTGCAGTATGCATAAGTTATCTCGGCTGTAGCTGTATTAAATGGACTTCAGGAGGCTGGCGATCAGTGCCTGAATCGGGGGAAATAGGGTGGTTTTGAAAAACAGAACACACTATATATGGGGTCTGGAGTGATTGCAAGCCACTACAGGTAGTGTATCTGCTGTGTTTGTAGCCAAAAAT
>CAIMHL010000563.1 GCA_903840825.1 uncultured beta proteobacterium | reverse complement strand
GCATCTTCCTTGCGCAAGCGGGATTCGCCCAAGCCCATCAGGGCTTTTTCGCGGTCACTCATTGGTGCGTTCATGGTGTCTCCTCTTGAGGGGTGCTTATGCAGCCACCGGGGTGTTTTGCAAGGTGTTGGCAGCGTGCAGGACGGCTTTAACGATGTTTTGGTAACCGGTGCAGCGGCACAAGTTACCGGACATGCCGATGCGCACTTCTTCTTCGGTGGGCGTGGGGTTGTCTTGCAAAAAGCGGTAAGCCCGCATCAGCATGCCGGGGGTGCAGTAGCCGCACTGCAAGCCGTGCTCTTTGTAAAAGCCTTCTTGTACGGCGTGCAGGACACCGGCATTGGCCAGGCCTTCCACCGTTTTGATGTCACTGCCTTCGCACTGAATGGCCAGATGGGTGCAGGACTTGACCGATTGGCCGTCCACATCCACGGTGCAAGTGCCGCAGTGGCTGGTCTCGCAGCCAATGTGGGCGCCGGTGAGGTTCATCTTCTCGCGCAAAAAATGCACCAGCAGGGTTCGGGGCTCAACGGCTTCTTCAATTTGGCGCCCGTTGAGCGTCATCGAAACTAGGGTTTTACTCATTAACTTTTCTCCTGATCTGGGTTGGATTTAGCTGCAGCGCGACATAGCGGTGCGGATGGCGCGTTTGACCATCTCGCCAGCCATGGCGGTTTTGTATTCAACGTCACCGCGCAGGTCTTCAGCGGGGTCGCAGGCAGCGCGCACCGCGAGTGCTGCTTGTGTCAGGGTGGCCTCGTTGATGGGCTGGCCCATGAGTGCGGCCTCTGCGGCCGTGGCGCGCAGTGCGGTGGGCGCCACGTTGGTCAGGCCAATGCTGATCTGGGTAACTACGCCGCCTGCCATACGCATCACAACGGCAGCACCAGCTGTTGCCCAATCGCCGGTTTTACGTTTGAGTTTTTGGTAGGCGTAGCCCGTGCCGTGCTGAAACGGGGCGACCAGGATGGCGGTCAAAATCTCGTTTTCAGCCAGTGCCGTCATGTAGGTGCCGTGGAAGAAATCTAGCGCCTTGACGTGCCGCTCGCCGTTAGGCCCTTGCAACACAAAAACAGCGTCCAAGGCCATCGCAATCGCAGGGTGGTCGTTGCCCGGGTCGCCGTGGGCAATATCGCCGCCAATCGTGCCACGGTTGCGCACCTGCGGGTCGGCAATCAGAAGTGCTGCCTCGGGAAGCAGGGGCAACTTGTCGTGCAGCAATTTGGAGGCAATCAGCTCGTTTTCACTGGTCATGGCACCGATGCGAATCTGGCCATTAACCTCCGTGATGCCCCGAAGTTCAGGGATTCGGTTGATGTCAATCAGGGCGCCGGGTTGGGCAAACCGAAGCTTCATCATGGGGAGCAAGCTGTGCCCGCCGGCCAAAAGCTTGGCATCGTCACCAAGTTCGGTAAGCAGGGTCAGGGCCTCGCCAATAGAGCGTGGGGCATGGTACGCAAATGCGGGTGGAATCACGTTGTCTCCTAATACAGTCTTGATGACCTTTGAAGACCGAACTCTATCGGCACCCTATTCAAACGGGTAAGCTAAAAAATCAATGGTGCCCGGAACGACATGAACGGCACCCAATTTGCACGAAACTGGAATTCCACCCAAGCCATCAACTTTTAACCGACACCACCCCCGCTAGTCCAAGTTGCTCCAGCAGCTTGGGCGCACTGCCTCGGGAGACTGGAATTTCTATAGGTGTAGGACCCATGATGCGCAGGGTCATGCGGCCATCATCGCGAATAATTTCATCGACATGGGACAAGTTGACGATGTAGCTGCGGTGAACGCGCAAGAACAATTGGGGGTCCAGGCGGCTTTCTATATCGCCAATATTCAAGTTGCAAAATTGGCTACCTTGGCCGGTGTGTACCCAGGTGTAGTGGCCCTCTGAACGAATGAACGACACGCTAGGGACATCCACCAGCAACACCCGGTTTTGTTTGATGGTAGGAATTTTGCGGAGCTGGCGTTTCTCGGCGCCCGCGTGCGACTCTTTGTCTGAGCTGACCACGGCTTCCTTGCTGACCACTTCGGTGATGTCATAAAAAACGAGGGTATACCCTGTGGTAGCGCCCTGCGCATCGCCTAGCTTGGAGACTTTGATCAAGAGCACCCGATCCGGAATGTTGATCATCATCGCCATAGGAGGTGCGTTGTTGACGGGGCATTCGGCTTGCCCCAACAAAAACTTAACCTTGGCTTTGGCGCTCTCGGGGTGAAAGGAAGTAACGATTTTCCCAAAGGGCATTTTTTCCTCAACGGGCAGGCTGCGTCTTGCAAAGTCGTTCATACCCAAGACGCGCAACTCCAGGTCTAGGTGAACCACACCGACATCAAATCGCTCCAGTAAATAAAGCATTGAGTTCGGAGCTGCGGTTGCTGTCGATGGAAAAGGGCAGGTATTCATTTGAAATAGGGGTCTCGTTGTAGGTCCGAATTGATCAGATCTTTTTCATGCCTCAAAACGGGCGCTCATGCGCCCAAGATGCGCTTCGTTCATCAGCTAGACAAGGTATGACGACAAGGACTAGAGTTCAACTGAAATCAAAGACAGATCACACGTTCTTTGGTTACGTCTCGGTTGCAATGTAGCTTCCTCATCACCGACCTGTGTGAGGATGCGCAATGCACGATGTTTTTATTCGGGTATCTCCAGTTTGCTTGACGGTCGCTCATATTTAATGCATGAAACATAGTTCTGATCCTCACTGGTTGGTTAAAAGCATAGGATCGGCGGCCTTCACCCCGGTCTTGTTGCTTTCATTCCTAGGGTTTACCCTTTGGTC
>CAIMHL010000562.1 GCA_903840825.1 uncultured beta proteobacterium | reverse complement strand
CGCGATGGCCGCGAGATGTATGTGGCGGATTTCACCCACTTGGGCGTTTACGCCTGTCGCATTCTGGTGCCCGGAATTTCTGAAATCTACCCGGTAGATGACCTTGATTTCGAGAACAACAGCGTAGCCAACGAGATGCGCGAAGCCATTCTCAACCTCACAGATCTGGACGACGAAGAGTGCGCCGATCTGCTGAGCGCCTTGAATGAATCCTCCCTGGCCGACCAGCGCCCTGTGGCCGCAGTGATTGGCATGGCGGCTGACGCTGGCACTTTCTGGAGCGACCTGCGCGTGGGAGAGCTCAAAACCCTGCTGGCTTTGGCAATAGGTGATGAGGCCTCTACCCTGGAAGGTTGCGACTGGATTCGCCACTTTGAGCAGATCGACCCGCAGCGGCGCAGCGTGTATGCGTGCATCGAGAGCCTGATCAATCTGGCTGATATGGGCGATACCGGTCCCTATCTGGATTCAATGCGCCAGCTTTACGGCGCGGGTGCGGTCTCGCAGGCGCACGCTCTCATCATGCAAACGGACCGATTCATGGGCATCAGTGCCCCTGGCTTGCTGATGGAGGGTTGTGAAATGCACCGCAAACTGCTCATTGCCTATGACAAGGTGCACGTTCGCCCCGCAGGCTATTGACCGCAGCAAAGGCTCTGCGTGGACCACATGAAAAAGGGGCTACACCCCGAATGGTTAATTCCGCAGTGGCCAGCGCCTGCGCATGTGCGGGCGGTGTGCACCACGCGGGCGGGGGGGCAATCAAGGCCTCCTTTTGATGCGCTTAATTTGGGCGATCATGTCGGGGACTTGGAGGCCCATGTTGCGGCCAACCGGGCTACTCTTCAAAATGCCATGACGGCCAAGCCCGTTTTTTTATCGCAGGTGCATGGGCTTGGTGTGGTGGCGCTTAGCCACAGCACGCCCGACGCCCAAGTGGCTGATGCTTGCCTAAGCAGTGAAACCCAATTGGCCTGCACCATCATGGTGGCTGATTGTTTGCCTGTGCTGCTGACCAACAGGGCGGGCACACGGGTAGCGGCAGCGCACGCGGGGTGGCGCAGTTTGGCTGGAGAGTCCGAGGGCGGCATTCTTGAATCGGTTTTTAAGGCTTTTAGCCTTGCAGACCAAGCTGGGTTTGCTGTGGCAGCTTCTGAAACCATAGCATGGTTGGGGCCTTGTATTGGGCCTGAATGCTTTGAAGTGGGGCCCGATGTGCGCGAAGCGTTCGTGAAACACAGCCCCCAAGCACAAGCCCTGTTTAGCCCACATGCGCCGGGCAAATGGTTGGCCAACTTGCCCGGTTTGGCGCGCATGAGGCTGGCGGCGCTGGGCATTACCGAGGTGTATGGCAATGACGGCAGCCGGGACTGGTGCACCGTCAGCCAGCCGTCACGGTTCTTTTCGCACCGGCGCGATGGCGTCAGTGGCCGCATGGCCGCTTGCATCTGGATCGATTAAGGGCGGTTCTTGTGGGGGCTGCTTCTCGGCTTTGGCTGTCATCTCAGCCAGTTCCCGCGCTTTGATGGCTCTCTTGCGGCCTTTCGAGCCCATGAAGTACAGAATCAAACCAATGGGCAGCAATCCATAAAACACGAAGGTCATGATGGCGCCAAGGACGGTGCCGTTGGTGTTGGTGGCCTCAGCCACGGCCATCATGAGCGAGACATACAGCCAGGCGATAGGAACAATATACATATGAGGGTTGTTGCTGATGAAATG
>CAIMHL010000561.1 GCA_903840825.1 uncultured beta proteobacterium | reverse complement strand
GCCCGGCTTGCAGACTCGGCCAGGCGCGTAGCCTCCAGCAACTGGCGCTGGCGCTGGTTGCGCTCGGTCACATCCACAATCGCACCCACAATGCCTGTGATGTTGCCCTGATCATCAGTGGTCAGTGCTTTGCTGTAGGACAAATCCACGTTAAGCCCCGTTATTGGGTTGACATAAGACGCCTCAAAAACTTGAACCCCGCCCGATGCGCGCAAACTTGTGTCTTTTTCAATGGAAAACTCGGCATAAGGCAGCGGCACGATATAGCGGGCCGTCTGGCCCATCAAATCTTTGCGATTCAAGCCAAAGAGCTTATCAAAGGCGGGATTAACCAAGGAGTAACGCCCTTGGCTGTCTTTGAAATAAATAGCGATGGGGATGGACTCAAGCAGCACCGACATCAGCTCTAGTTGTGCGCTTAAGTCGGACTTGTTTTGCTGGTCTTCTGTTGCATCAGTGCCAATCACCATGTAGCTCTCATGAGCCAAATACTCGTTGCAGAAGGGCACCACGGTGGTGTTGACCCAATAAGTACCTCCCTGCTTATTTTTGGCTTGCAAGGACCCCCGCCACACCTGACCATTAGAAATTACAGCAAACATGCTTGAGTAAAAAAGCTCGGCATTTTGGATTTGCACTAAATGACGAAACTTTTGACCCAGTAACTCGGCTTGGTCAAAGCCACTCAAGGTGCAAAACCGTTCGTTGGCATAGGTGATGACACCGTTGTTGTCACAGGTCATCACAATGGCGTGCTGGTCCATCGCAAATTTTTGGTGTTCGATATCTCGCCGGCTTTTTTCACGCTCGGCCACCATGTCAACTATCCAATCGGTCACATAGCTTAGTTCACTGGCGCCACTGGGAAGCGGATCGATCTGAGTGACGTGACTGGTCTGCGTGGCCAGTAAAACTGAATCTGCCACTCTTTTCATGCCAGCGAGCGCATTTTTATGCGCCAGCAACTCGGATTTCTGAGCCAGGATCAGCGCGTGGGCGTGATTAACATCGCGCAGAGTCACCACCTTGCGGACCGAATTCACATCGCTGCCCGCGACATCGGCCAGCCCGGTTTCAAGCATCAATTGCACGCCATCTTTGCCGCGAAAGGCGTAAGCACGGGCCACCCAATTGGTGGCCACTTCGTTGTCAAGAAACATATCGGGCAATAAGGCACGAACATCTTGCCCCAACAGGCCCGGCACGTCGGCGGCGCTAAAACCTAACAATCGCTGGGCGGCCGGGTTGATAGAGACCAGTTTGTACTGTTCCGTGCAACTGATAACGCCCTCATGGATGGCCAGCAAGGTGACCTCAGCCTGATGACCCAATGCAGATAAATTTTGCATGGCACGCCTCAGAGGGATGAGGCCCAACGCGACGCCAAAGCCCGCCAACAGCAAGGCAAACAACAACGACTTTTTTAGCAAAGTCCAAAACTCGTTGGCCAGTGATTCAGTCGCATAGTCAAACCTCAGCGCGCCCACTAAGCGCCCATCGGCCAACAGCGGCTTTTGAACCTCGGGAAGCAGGCTTTTCAACCCATTGTTCAGCCACTCTGGCGCCGTCAACAGGTGCTTTACCTCAACGCTTTGCCACAGCACAAGGCCGCTCGGCGAGGTCACGGTCAGCCCGCTAATGAAGGGGCTTTGGGCTGCAGCGTCCAGCGTTTGCTGAATCAGGACCGTCTTATTCGCCACAGCAGCGTCTGCCAAAACAGGGACAGCAATGGCCAGCACCAATTTAGAGTAGGAAGACAGCCTTTCTAGGCGCTGGTTGATGTTATTGGCCAGAAAAAAGCCTAAGCCTGCCCACAGAAACACCAGCCACACCAAGGCGGCTGCCAGATAAACCTGCGTCTTGGGTGCCACATTTAACAAGCGTCGCAAAGGGTTCATTATTGATTTTCCATAGAGGTCCGATAACTCATCGATCAGGACACGCGCAAGGAATACCGCTTCTACGACATGTGGTGAGCGCCCATCATAGGCTTGATGCAGGGCATTTAAAAAGAATATCAGACAGGTACAATCCACCCTCTTGCCGCCGGTCTGCACCGGTTTTATCAATTACCGCGTTTTGAGCGCATCTCCCTGTGGGGAGTCTTTAGGTCAGGTCACCCATGTCTGATTTAAGTCTTCAACTGCAGCAGGCCACCGGCCAACTACCAGTTTCAAGCTATTTTGACGAAGCGCTGTACCAGCGCGAACTGCAAAATATTTTCCAAAGCGGCCCGCGCTATGTCGGGCACGCTTTAAGTGTTCCCAACGTGGGCGACTATGCCACCTTGGCCCAAGAGGCCCAGGGGCGCGCTTTGGTGCGCACGCCCAGCGGCATTGAACTCATCTCCAACGTGTGCCGCCACCGCCAAGCGCTGATGCTGCAAGGGCGCGGCTCGCTCCAAAGCACCGCCCCAGGCTCGGCCGCAGGCAACGTGGTCTGCCCGCTGCACCGCTGGACCTACAGTGGCAGCAACAGCGGCCCCACACCGGC
Organism: uncultured beta proteobacterium; assembly: GCA_903840825.1. Classification (GTDB taxonomy): domain Bacteria; phylum Pseudomonadota; class Gammaproteobacteria; order Burkholderiales; family Burkholderiaceae_C; genus Rhodoferax. The sequence goes on along the minus strand of CAIMHL010000561.1, from coordinate 44,213 downwards.
TGGCACGCTATTAGGCGCGCCGCAGTTTGCGCAAGACCCCTGCCTGAACCTCAACAATTACCCGCTGCGCGAGTGGAACGGACTGCTGTTTGAAGACAACGGGCGCGATATTGCCGCTGATCTGGCCCACATGGGCCCCCGCGCCGACCTCGATTTTTCGGGCTTTGTGCTCGACAAGGTGGAGCTGCATGAGTGCAACTACAACTGGAAGACCTTTATTGAGGTGTATTTGGAGGACTACCACGTCGGCCCCTTTCACCCCGGGCTGGGCGGCTTTGTCACCTGTGACGATCTGCAGTGGGAATTTAAAGACAACTACTCGGTACAAACCGTGGGCTTTGCGCCCCAAAACGGCCCAGCAGGCACGCCCACCTACCAGCGCTGGCAAGACGCGCTCAAGGCCTACCGCAAGGGCGAGCCGCCCAAGTACGGCGCTATTTGGCTCACCTACTACCCGCACATCATGGTGGAGTGGTACCCGCATGTGCTCACGGTTTCTACCCTGCACCCGATGGGTGTGAACAAGACTTTGAACAAGGTGGAGTTTTACTACCCGGAAGAAATTGCTGCCTTTGAGCGCGAGTTTGTCGAGGCCCAGCAGGCCGCCTACATGGAAACCTGCCTGGAAGACGATGAGATTGGCGAGCGCATGGACGCCGGGCGCCAGGCGCTGTTGCAGCGTGGCGACAACGAAGTAGGCCCCTACCAAAGCCCCATGGAGGACGGCATGCAGCACTTTCATGACTGGTACCGCCGCCAAATAAAGGTCTGAGGATGCAAGCCCTGTGGATGGTTTTGGCCTCGTTTTTCTTCGCCACCATGGCGGTGGGCATCAAGGTAGCCTCGGGCAGCTTCACCACTTTTGAGCTGGTGTTTTACCGGGGGCTGGTAAGTGTTGTTTTTATGGGGCTGATCTTGCGCACGCAAGGCATTGCCATTAAAACCCCTGTGCTGTCCATGCACGCCTGGCGCAGCACCATTGGCGTGTTGTCCTTGGGGTCCTGGTTTTACGCCATTGCCCACCTGCCACTGGCCACCGCCATGACCCTCAACTACATGAGTGGCGTCTGGGTGGCCGCGTTTATTGTGGGCGGTGCCTTTTTGTATGGCAAGGCCGAGCGCCAGGGTGCGCTGATGGCCACGGTGCTGGCCGGGTTTGTCGGTGTGGTGATGATGCTGCGCCCTACCCTGGACCAAAACCAGCTCTTTGCTGGGCTCATTGGCCTGCTCTCGGGCTTGGGGGCCGCGCTGGCTTACATGCAGGTCACGGCGCTTGGCAAAGTGGGCGAGCCTGAAAGCCGCACGGTGTTTTACTTCTCGGTGGGCTCGGCGCTTGCTGGGGGGCTGGGTATTGCGTTTACCACGCACACGCCCTGGGCTGCGGTGAGCTGGCAAGCAGCCGCCTGGATTGTGCCTATCGGGGTGCTGGCCTCTCTGGGCCAATGGTGCATGACCCGCGCCTACAGCCGGGGCTCCACCTTGCTGGTGGCCAACTTGCAATACTCGGGCATTGTGTTTGCTGCGTTGTACAGCTTGGTGCTGTTTGGCGACCAGATTCCCCTGATCGGGTGGGCGGGCATGGCGGTGATTGTGCTCAGTGGCCTGGCCGCCACCGCCTTGCGGACCCGCGCCCTGCCGAACACGCCGGCTGAGGAACACTAAATTTTTTGCCTTTTTTTGAAGGAATCGCACCATGACCAGTCCCGTGTCCAGCCCCCTGATTTCTGTGGCGCAGCTGCAATCGCTGCTGGCCAGCGGAGCGCCTTATCGGGTGTTTGACTGCAGCTTTGAGCTGATGACGCCCAACGCGGGCGACCTGCAGTACGCGCAAGCGCACATTCTTGGTGCGGTGCGCGCCAACCTGGACCGCCACCTGAGCGCGGCCAAGTCAGCGCCAGATGCCGCCTCCGGCGGGCGCCACCCCCTGCCCTCGCGCGACACGTTTGCCCAGTGGCTAGGCAGCACAGGCCTCACGCCTGAGATGACCGCCGTGGTCTATGACCGACAAGGCGCCAACTACTGCGGGCGCTTGTGGTGGATGCTGAAATGGGCTGGGCACGAGAACGTGTTGGTGCTAGACGGCGGCTTTCAGGCCTGGCAGGCGGCGGATGGGGCGGTTGATGCGGGCGCTTGTGCGCTTGAGGTGGCGGCTTTGGTATCTGCTTCTGCTTCTGCTGAATTTAAGAGAATTTACCCGCTGAAGCACGCCAAGCTTGCTCTAGCAGCTACTGAAACCGTAGCGGCCAATCTGGGCCGACCCGCTCAAACCTTGATCGACGCCCGGGCTCCAGCACGCTTTCGGGGCGAGGTAGAGCCGCTCGACCCGGTGGCAGGCCACCTGCCCGGCGCACTCAACCGCCCGTTCACGCAAAACCTGGATGCCCAGGGCTTCTTCAAACCCGCCGCCACCTTGCGCGCCGAATTCGAGGCGCTGCTGGCCGGGCGCAACCCCGCCACCGTGGTCCACCACTGCGGCAGTGGCGTGAGCGCAGTGCCCAATATCATCGCGATGGAAATTGCCGGACTGGGCCCCACCGCCCTTTACGCCGGCAGCTGGAGCGACTGGTGCAGCGACCCTAGCCGGCCTGTGGCACAAGGCTAAAGCGGATCACCCCCGTTGGAGCGGCGCCCTCGCCGCGAAGGTCTTCGCCACTGCGACTGCCGCGCTGCGCTCGCATTGACGAATACAGCGCGGCAGTCCATCGTGCCCCATCGACAGGGTCGACAACCGTTGACGTTTGCGCAACTTAGAATGTCCGGTCAACCAACTTTACTTGGAGAACCCATGCAACTTGTGCTTGAAGTGCCTACAAACCTACCCGACGCTGCGCATTGCACGCCGCAGGAGTTTTTGCATGAGGCTAAATTGTCGATGGCCGTGAAGCTGTTTGAAATGAAGCGCCTTTCCTCCGGGATGGCAGCGTCATTGATCGGTATGGGCAGGGTCGAGTTTTTGGCTGAGTTGCATCGCTACGGCGTGCCAATGATCGACCTTGATCAAGAAGACTTGGCGCGAGATCTCGCCAATGCCTGAATCTGAACAAACGATAGTTACCAACACCACCCCGCTAATTGCGCTAACGGCGGCCACCGGCAGTCTGGATGCGCTGCGGTTTCTTTACACCCGGGTGGTGGTTCCCTTTGAGGTGGCCCAAGAGATTCAGGCTGGCGGTCACGATGCATTTGGCGTCGATGTTTTCAAATCGGCTTCTTGGCTAGAAATAGGGCGCGCGCCGGTCGCGCTGACACCTTATCTTAAAATGCTTTGGACCTTGGCGAGGCATCCGTGATTCAGACGGCGCTTGACCTTGGTGTTAAGCGCGTTTGCATTGATGAGACCGTCGGTAGAAGGATGGCGCGCTTGTCCAATTTGAGTGTGACAGGCTCTATTGGCGTGTTGCTCAAAGCAAAATCACTGGGGTACGATGTCTCAATATCCGATGCCCTGGAGCGGATGCGCCAGCGAGGCATTTGGTTGAGCCAGGAAGTGATCAAGTTTGCACTGACGCACTGAGCCACCCAATTCCAGTGAACATTGCCCATCCCCGGCATTGCGTACATGTCCGAGGTGACAGGGAAAGCGTGTAACTGCTCAATCAGTGGGCGTGCGCCAGACCGCTCACCTGCGTGACCAATAAAATGCCGGCCAGCAGCCAGGCGATTTGCGCGGCGGTCTCCCGGGCGGTCAGGCGTTTTTGCAACTGGGGAATCAAGTCAGCCAGCGCCACGTAGACAAAGCTGCTGCTCGCTACCACCAGAAAGTAGGGCAAATAGTCGCGCAACTGGTCCACCAACCAAAAGCCCAGCAAGCCGCCCAAGGCCGTCACAGCCCCGGCCAAGGAGACCTTGAGCACCGCGGTGCGGCGGTTGTTGGGGCTTGATTTCAGCACCATCAAATCCCCCATGTGGTGCGGCACCTCGTGCGCCAGCACGGCCAGCGAGGCAATCACGCCCAGGCGCATATCGGCCATAAATGCCGAGGCAATCAGCACGCCGTCGCCAAAACAATGCACGCTGTCGCCGGTAAGCACGGCCCAGGTGCCAGGCTGCGGGACATGGCTGTGGCCGTGCGCATGGCCTGCGTGTTCAGCGTGTGCGGTGGTGGTCGGGCTAGGGATGCCATGGTGGTGCTCGTGCCCGTGGTGCCACAACTCGGCTTTGTCGAGCAAAAAGAAAAAGATCAGCCCAACCAGCAAGGTCATGAACAAGTCGTGCGCACTGGCCTGGCTCTCAAACGCCTCGGGCAGCAAATGCATAAAGGCCGTGGCCAGCAGCGCGCCTGCTGCCAAACTGAGCATGTGCTGGGTGTAACGCGACAAAATACCAAAGCTCAACAAGGCGGCCAGCCACACGCTGCCAATGCCGGCGGATAAAGTACCCATCAAGATTGCTATTAAAGTCATAGCTGGTTAAACACATTCCAAGGGCACTAGAACCCAATAAGTAATAAAAAAACCGCCTGACGGCGGTTTCGCAGCGAGGGCCTGACTTTATCAGGCTACGCCATGCGCCTTGAACCAAGCCAAGCAGCGTGCCCAACCGTCTTCAGCGGGACCCTTGCTGTAGCTAGGGCGGTAGTCGGCGTGAAAGGCGTGGCCCGTGTCCGGGTAGGTGACAAACTGCGAGGCTTTGGCGGCTTCGGTGCCTTGTGCCAAGGCGGTTTTCATCTGCTCTACCGAGGTCAAAGGAATGCCACCGTCCTTCTCGCCATACAAACCCAGCACCGGCGCGCGCAGTTGGCCCACCAAGTCAACGGGGTTTTTGGGCGCTAGCGCGGTCGGTGTGCCCACCAAGCGTCCATACCAGGCGACACCGGCCTTAACCGGGCCCTGCGCGGCGTACAACCAGGTCATACGCCCGCCCCAACAAAAGCCGGTAATGGCCACTTTGTCGAGGTTGCCACCATGAGCGCCCGCCCACTTCACGGCGCCATCAAGATCGGCCATGGCTTGCGCATCAGGGACTTTGGCCACCACCTCACTCATGAGTTTGGCTATTTCACCGTAGGCTTGTGGGTCGCCCTGGCGCGCAAAAAGCTCGGGCGCAATTGCCAGATAGCCCGCTTTGGCAAAGCGCCGGCAGGTGTCGGCAATGTACTCATGCACGCCAAAAATCTCGGACACCACCAGCACCACGGGCAAGTTGGCACCCCCGGCAGGCGCGGCAAAGAAAGCAGGCACCTTAAAACCGTTGACTTCAAAGCTCACCTCACCTGAGCGCAATCCTTCGGCCGATGTTTTGATCGCGGTTTGCGCCATGATGGGCAGCGCGGCTGCTGCGTAGCCAGCGCCCAGCGCTACTTTCAAGGCAGTGCGGCGGGTGGCACCTTGCTCGGTGCTTTGTCCGGGCAGCAAGGAATTGAAGTCGTCTTTTTGATGAGCGGCAAACATTGGGAATCCTCTGGTTTTTAATTAAAAAAAAATCAGTTTAGGCTATTTTTTGCAGCTTTGCATTGTGCAGGTATCAAAGCCACAGGGCCCGGTACTGGCCCTTGGGGTCGTGGTCTTGGGTTTGCTTTTGGGGATTAAAGCGCCGCCCGCCGCGCGGATCGGTACCCCGGCCCGCCAGCGCCAGCCAGTTGCCCTGGTTGCTGTACACATCGTAGTCCACCAATTGCGACTCAAACCACGCAGCACCCGCGCGCCAGTCGCAGTCAAGGTCGTGAATCAAGTAGCTGGCCACCAGTTGGCGCAGGCGGTTGGACAAATAACCCGTGGCCTTTAGCTCGCGCATGCCGGCGTCCACCAAGGGCTCGCCGGTGTCGCCTTGGCACCAGCGCTTGAAGGCGCCCGCTTTGTGGCTAGGGTGGGGCACAGCGTGGTTGGCCGGTGTCAAACCACGGGCGTGGTAAAGCCGAACGCCGTATTTGAGGTGCAAAAACCGGAAATAATCGCGCCACAGCAGCTCAAACCACAGCCAATAAGAGCTTTCGCTGGCGCCCGCCCTTTCCTCGAATTGCCACAGTGCCGCGTAGGCCGAGCGAGCTGACATGGCGCCTGTGGCCAACCAAGGGGAGAACTTGCTGGAGTAGTCGGTGCCTGTGAGGCCGTTGCGGGTGGCCTTGTAGGTGTGCGGCAAATTAGCACCAAAGTAGCGCTCCAAATGGCGCTGCGCAGCCCTCTCGCCACCGGCAAATTCAGGCTTATCAAAAGGAAAAGACGAATTTTTTAAGGACAGCGGGACCAGCGTAGGTGCTGGGGTGGTCTGCAAACTTGCCACAAAAGCCGTCAATTCTGGCGTCATCTCAGGGCGCGGGGGCAGCTTGGCCGGGACGGCTATCGCGGCCGCAGTGCCTACATCAGCCCGCTCAACGGCCATACGGAACGAGGTAAAAACATCGGGCAACTGCGCGGGCTTAAACGGCAGGTCAGCGGGGTCCAACATACTGGACTGCCACACCGAGGTCACCTGCAGGCCTTCCGCTTGCAGCGCCTTGACGGCGTCAGCCTCCTCGGGCGCGGCAATCGTTTCGCAATGAATAACTTGCGCTCCAAACCGGCGCGCCAGCTCGGGCAAGACGTCTTGCGGACGCCCTTGCAACTCTAGCAAGCCACTGCCCAACGCTGTTAATTGCTGCGACAAATCGGCCAAGGTGTCTTTTAAAAACTGACGCCGGTGTGCCCCCACCCGCGTAAAACCCCAAGGAGTTTGCTCGTCAAGCTGGGGGTCATGGCAAAACACCGGTAGCAAGTGGGTGGCCGTTTTACAGGCCAAAACCAGGGCGGGGTTGTCTTGCAGGCGCAAGTCGTTACGAAACCAATAAATCACGCAAGTCATAAGATTTTTTTACTCATTAATTTCAAAATTCAAGGCCCAGCTGGGCGGTGGGTGCGCTGGGTGTTTTAGCCGCGCTGCCGCGCTTGGGTTGGGGGGCCATGCGCTTTCTGGAGCCATGTTTTTCCACAATGGCCGACTTGGCGGCCCGCACCTCGGGCAAGGCTTTCAGGGCAAAGAGCCGCGCTTTGGCTTGACGTGTGGCTACCTCCAGGTCCACCAGCGGCTGGGCTATGTCGCCGGGCAGCAAGCCGTAATGCGCTTGCAGGTCGGGCGGCATGCGCCAGGGCTCAAACAACCAGGCATCGGGCACCTTGCGCAGCGCAGGCAACCAGCGCCGCACAAAATGGCCATGAGGGTCGTGGTCGCGGGCTTGCTTGACGGGGTTGTAAACCCGGGGAATATTGATGCCGGTGGTGCCCGACTGCATTTGCATCTGGCTCCAGTGAATGCCGGGCTCATAGTCCAAAAACTGCCGGGCCAGCCACTGCCCCACAGACTGCCAATGCAGCCACAGCGGGTAAGCCGCCACCGACACCAACATGGCGCGCATCCGAAAATTGATCCAGCCCGTTTCCCGCAACATCACCACGCATGCATCCACCATTGGCCAACCCGTGCGTCCGGCCACCAGAGCCTCAAAGTGGGCGGGGTTCCAGTCGGCTTCGCGCAGACCGTCATAGCCCCGGTGCACATTGCGCCATTCCAGCTCAGGCTCACTTTCCAGCTTTTGAATAAAGTGGCAATGCCAATGCAGGCGGCTCATGAACGCGGCCAAGCCCTTTTTTTGCTGCACGGCTTCCGCAGGCAGGCGGTTGTATTGCCGCAGGGTGGCATGCACAATTTCACGCAGGCTCAGGCAACCGTAGGCCAAATAGGGTGACAGCCGCGAGCAGGCCGAGGGCGCCGACAAGGGCGAAGAAATACCTCCCCGGTACTGGCCACTGCGGTCTTGCAAAAAGCTTTGCAACACCGACAAACCCAAGCGACGCCCCCCAATCTGACGCTTGGGTGGGGTAAACGCGTCTAGCCCGAGGTCTTGCGCAGTGGGCGGCGCAGGCTCTACCCAAGGCAGCGGGGCAAAGGCCTGGGTTTGCCAGTCGGGCACGGGCAGACAAGGCTGCTCAACGTGGGCGTCCCAGTGGCCTTTCCAGAGATTGCGGTTTTTTAGACGCCGAACCACGCCAAACTGGGGTGTCTCCTGCCACACAACGTCATTTTTTTTGCACCAGCGTGCCACCGCCTGATCACGCGCGTAGCTCAGGTCATTGCCCGTTTCTTCGTGGGAAAAGAGCTTAAAACCGGGTATTTGGACGATCAGGCGCTCAAGCAGGGCGGGCATTTCACCCACCAGCAGGTGCAAACGTCCCCCACGGCGCTGCAACTGCCGGTCCAGCTCTGTGGCACTTTCCAAAATAAACTGGTAGTGCTGGCAGGCGGCATCTTGCCCAAGCCACAAACTGGGCTCAAAGGCGACCACGCAAAGTACGGGGCCCTCTTGGGCCGCTTGCGTGAGCGGCGCATGGTCGTGCAGGCGAAAATCCCGCTTGAACCAAACCACACTGGTCATAAAAAAAGCCCGACCAGATTGACGCTGGGCAGGCTTTGCTCGCCTCGCAAGCCCTGAACAGGGCGTGCGCGCAGGCTGGCTAGATTACGCTTTTTTGGCGTAAGCACTGCACCAGCCTTTGCCAGCGACTTGCTTACCAGCAAACAAGGGGCAACCACCGGCGGCATCAGTGGCCTTACCTTGGTACAGGGCACAGTTGGAGCAAACTTGACCAGCGGCGTACTTGGGGTACTTGACTTTGTCGGTCTTGGTGGCATCGGCCACATAGCCCAAACCTTTGGAAGCGGGGTCTGTCTCAGACGCCATAGGCGCAGCGGCCATAGCGGTACCGGCCATCATGGCGGTGCTGAAAAAACTGACTTGGGCAATAAATTCGCGACGATTTGACATGGAAATTTCCTGAGGTTACAAAATGAAAGCATCCGCAGGTTCTTGCCCACGAATTTAAAAATCGTATTGTGCTGCAGTCGACTTTTCTTAGGTTTAACTTACAACAATACCTGCCTAAAGTACTCAGGTGCTCCAACAAAAAAACCGCCCGAAGGCGGTTTTTCAAGGCTTAGGCAAAAAATTACTTGGCGCCTGGCACTTTGCCTTCCACGCCTTTAACGTAGAAGTTCAAGCCACCTAGGAACTTGTCGTCAGCCGCGGTGTCTTTGGCGATTTGCACTTTGCCAGTGTTATCAATAATGGGGCCTTTCCAGATGACAAAGCTGCCATCGGCCAAGCCTTTTTTGACTTCAGCGACTTTGGCTGCAGTCTCAGCAGGCACGTCAGCGGCGATGGACACGATATCAATCGCGCCTTCTTTCACACCCCACCAAGCGCCGGTGTTACCGGTCCACTTGCCTTCAAGCGCTTCTTTGGTGGCCTTGCTGTAGTAAGGGCCCCAGTTGATCACGGCAGAAGCCAAGTGGGCTTTGGGGCCATAAGAGGTCATGTCGGAGTCCCAACCGAAGGCGCGCTTGCCTTTGGCTTCCGCTGTTTTGAGCACAGCGGGAGAGTCGGTGTTTTGGAACAAGACGTCAGCGCCACCGTTGATGAGGGAGGTTGCGGCTTCGGTTTCTTTTGGTGGGTTGAACCACTCGTTCACCCAAACCACTTTGGTTTTGATTTTGGGGTTGCTGGACTGCGCGCCCAAAGTGAAGGCGTTGATGTTGCGCACGACTTCAGGAATTGGCACCGAGGCCACCACGCCAAGCGTGTTGGTTTTGGTCATCTTGCCAGCAATCACGCCGGCCATGTATGCGCCTTCATAGGTGCGGCTGTCGTAGGTGCGCATGTTCTCGGCTTGCTTGTAGCCGGTGGCGTGCTCAAACTTGACGTCTTTGGAATCGGCGGCCACTTTGAGCATGGACTCCATGTAGCCAAAGGTAGTGCCAAAAATCAGCTTATTGCCTTGACCCACCATGTCGCGGATCACGCGCTCAGCGTCAGCGGACTCGGGCACGCTCTCGACAAATGAAGTTACGATCTTGTCGCCAAACTCGGCTTGAAGCGCTTTACGGGCGTTGTCATGGGCAAAGGTCCAGCCGCCGTCTCCGACAGGACCAACATAGGCAAACGCAATTTTAAGTGGCTCAGGCTTTGCCACTGGGGCTGAAGCTACGGGAGCCACTACGGGTGCAGCCTCCTCTTTTTTGCCACAGCCCACCAGTGCGGCGGCAGCCACGGCGGTGAGTGCGGCTATTTTCAGCAGCGAGCGTTTTTGCATATCGGTCATGTCAATTCCTTATTCAGAGGGGGTTACGACGTTTAAAAAAGTTCAATTATGAACCACAAGAAATCAGGCGCCAGGGTAAAAGGGTTTGCCGATTGAGGTCGGCATATTTATCTTTATCCACTGCGGGTTGCGCGAAATAAGGGCCAACACCACGATGGTGGCCACGTAGGGCAGCATGGTGAGCAACTGGCTGGGCAAATCGACACCCACGCCTTGCAGGTGAAACTGTAGCATCGTTACGCCACCAAACAAGTAAGCCCCCAAGAGCACACGGGCCGGGCGCCAAGTGGCAAAAGTCGTCAAGGCCAGCGCAATCCAGCCCTTACCGGCCACAATGCCCTCGACCCAAAGGGGCGTATAAACGATCGAAATATAGGCGCCAGCCAGACCGCACAAGGCGCCGCCCGCCACCACCGCCATCAGGCGAATGAGGCGCACCGGGTAACCCAAGGCATGCGCAGACTCGGGGCTTTCGCCCACACTGCGCAAAACCAGACCCGAACGGGTGCGGTACAAAAACCAGATCATGCCTAGGGCAATCAGCACCGTCAGATAAACCAGTGGGTGGTGCCTGAACAGGGCGGGGCCCACCAAGGGAATGTCTGAAAGATAGGGCATCGCAAAACTGGGGCGCTCAGGGATTTTCTCCTGCACATACGAAATACCAGCAAAGGCTGAAAAACCGGTACCAAACAAACTCACGGCCAGCCCGGTGGCGTATTGGTTGGTATTGAGCCAGATGACCAGCCCGCCAAAGATCAGGGCCAGTAAGGCGCCTGCGCCAATGCCTGCGGCAAAACCAGCCAGGTCATTGCCGGTGTGCACCACGGCCGCAAACCCAGCAAGCGCCGAGCACAGCAAGATGCCCTCAGCGCCCAAATTGACGATGCCGGCTTTTTCATTAATGAGCAAACCCAGGGAGGCCAGCGCCAAAACGGTACCCGCGCTAAGGGTGGCGGCGATAAGCAGCGCGTAGGATTCCATTATTTACTCCACTTCAAGCGGTAGTTCACCAGCGTGTCGCAGGCCAACAAAGAGAACAGCAACAAGCCCTGAAACACGCCCGTTAAAGACTTGGGCAAACCCAGACGCGACTGCGCCAGCTCTCCGCCGATATAAAACATACTCATTAAGAGCGCTGAGAACACCATGCCCACCGGGTGCAAGCGCCCGACAAAGGCTACGATAATGGCGGCAAAACCGTAGCCTGCAGGCACATAGGGCGTCAGCTGGCCAATGGGCCCCGCCACCTCTAAAGCACCCGCCATGCCCGCCATGCCGCCGGAAATGAGCAACGCCACCCACAGCGCACGGCGCGAGGAAAAGCCCGCGTAGCGCGCTGCCGCCGGAGCCAAGCCCCCTACTTGCTGGGCAAAACCAGCCCGCGTTCGGAACAAAAAGACCCAAATACCCAGCACGCCGATCAGCGCCAAAAAGATGCCAATACTCACGCGAGATCCCGTGAAGAGGCGCGGAATCCGGGTCACCAGTTCAAACGATTTGGTTTGGGGAAAGTTGTAGCCGTTTGGGTCTTTCCAAGGGCCCGCCACCATAAAACTAAGCACCTGCACCGCCACATACACCAGCATCAGGCTGACCAAAATTTCATTGGCATTGAAGCGGTCGCGCAACCAGGCGGTAATCGCCGCCCAAAACATGCCCCCCAACACACCGGCCAAAATAATCGGCACCACCACCCAGGAGCTGCTGGTTTTGTCGGCCATCAGCGCTACGCCACTGGCTGCAATAGCCCCCAGTACATACTGGCCTTCGGCACCAATATTCCACACATTAGAACGAAAGCACACCGCCAGTCCCAAGGCGATCAGCAGCAAAGGCGTGGCCTTCACCATCAATTCGCCCAGCGCGTAGCCACTGCGTAGCGGCTCCCAAAAAAACACCAGCAAACCGCTAACGGGGTCTTTGCCCAACGCCGCAAACATGGTCATGCCAATCACCACCGTGATCACCAAAGCCAGCAGGGGCGAGGCATAGCCCCAAAACGACGAGGGTTGGGGCCGGTTTTCAAGCCTGAGCATGTGGACCTCCCGCAGCTGCCAAGGTGGGCCACAGGCCGCTCATCCACTCCCCAATTTGCGTCACCGTGGCATCGGCAATCGGCACCGAGGGCGACAGCTTGCCGTGGGCAATCACATGCAGGCGGTCGCTCAACTCAAACAACTCGTCCAACTCTTCGCTGACCACCAGCACCGCACAACCAGCATCGCGCAGGGCCAAAATCTCGCTCCTGATTTGCGCGGCCGCCCCTACGTCAACCCCCCAGGTGGGTTGGGAGACGATGAACAATTTGGGTTGGGCGTCAATTTCTCGGCCCACAATAAATTTTTGCAAATTGCCCCCTGACAGGGAACGGGCCGCCGACCTGGGGCCCCCTGCTTTTACATTGAAACGTTGAATAAGCTTGGCTGCATGCGCTTCAAGTTGCGCCAACTTGAGCCAGCCACCGACAAAGCGCGGGTAGGCAATCGACTCGTTACGGGTAAGCAGCAGGTTGTGGGCCAAACCCAGCGTGGGCACGGCGCCCCGGCCCAGCCGCTCTTCGGGCACAAAATGCAGGCCCAGTTTGCGACGCCCGCCGGGGTGCAGCTTGGAGGCATCGACTGCATCGATGCGAATGGCCCCAGGCGCGGCGCGCACGTCTTCGCCCGACAAGGCATAAAGTAGCTCTTTCTGCCCATTACCCGAGACCCCGGCAATGCCCACCACCTCGCCTGCGCGCACATTCAGGTGGATGCCGTCCAAGTCAACCCCAAACTGATCGTCGCGCGCCAAGGTTAAGTTGTTCACGGTCAGCACCGCAGCGCCTACCTTGGGGGCATGGCGGGTCAACAGCGGCGGCTCGGTGCCTATCATCATTTTGGAGAGCGAGGCGTTGGACTCTTCACCGGGGTTGCACACGCCCGTGACCTTGCCACCGCGCAGCACAGTACAGGCGTTGCATAGCTCACGAATCTCATGCAGCTTGTGGCTGATGTACAAAATGCTGCAGCCCTCGCTGGCCAGCTTTTTAAGCACCACAAACAATTTCTCTACCGCCTGCGGCGTCAGCACCGAGGTCGGCTCATCCAAAATCAGCAGTTGTGGGTTGGTCAACAGCGCACGAATAATCTCCACCCGCTGCATCTCGCCCACGCTCAAAGTGTGCACCGGGCGGCTGGGGTCAATATCAAGCCCGTATTCAGAGGCCTTGGCGGTGATGCTGCGGGTGACTTCTTGCAGGCTCGGGCCTTTGTTGAGGCCCAGCCACACGTTCTCGGCCACGGTAATTGTGTCAAACAAGCTGAAGTGCTGGAACACCATGCTGATACCCAAAGCCCGTGCCTCTTGCGGGTTGCGCACCACCACGGGACGGCCATTGAACAGCACCACGCCGCTATCGGGCTTGACCGCGCCGTAGATGATTTTCATGAGGGTGGATTTACCCGCCCCGTTTTCACCCAGCACCGCGTGGGTTTCGCCGGGCATGACGGTTAAGGCGACCTGGCTATTGGCGACGACACCAGGGTAGCTTTTGGTGATGTCAGTCAGTTGAAGACGGGGCGTCATGGCGGTTCAATCACTCTCTCGTTTTAGCTAAATTGGCAGCCACCGACTTGACACGCTCGCGCAGCCATTTGGCCGAGGCTGAGGTGTGTTTGCGCTCATGCCAAAGTTGGTAATACATCAATCGGGGGAACTCAATGGGACAGGGCAAAATTTTAACGGGCAGCAGGTCCACAAATCGCTCGCAGTACTGCCTGCCCGTGGTTAAAACTAGCAAGGTTGATGCCACCATGGCCGGTATCTGGCCGAAATGCGGACAACGTGCGGTGATATTGCGCGCTTGACCTTGCGAATCGAGGTAGTCGTCAATCACGCCCTTAGCGCCCGGGTGCAGGGCGCTAGGCGCAATGTGATCAGCGGCCAGCCAGGCATTCGCATCCCAGCCGCGCCGCACCGCGGGGTGGTCAATGGCCACCAGGCACACCACTTCGTCTTCAAACAAACGCCCCAGATGCAGGTCATCGGGCGGGGTGGGCCAGTTGCCAATCACCACATCCAGCTCGCCATGCGCCAGCTTGGCCCGGTAATCAAAGGAGTCGGCCAGGGGGTCAATTTCAATGCGACACAGCGGTGCTTTTGATTTGATTTGCGCCACCAGTTGCGGCAAAAACAGCGGGTCGAGGTAGTCGCTGGCTGCCAGGCGAAAGGTGTTGGTGGCGGTGGCCGGCTCAAAGCCCCGCGCATCAGAAAACAACATGGACGCCGCCTGCAAAATGCTGGCTGCTGGTGCCACCATGCGCAAGGCAGCGTCGGTAGGCACCATGCCGCTACCCGAGCGCACCAACAAGGGGTCACCTGCAAAGTCGCGCAGGCGCTTGAGCGACGCACTCACCGCAGGCTGGTGCATGCCCAGGCGGATGGCGGCTTTGGAAACACTGCGTTCTGTAAGCACGGTATGGAGGACCCTGATTAAATGAAGGTCTATCTTGTCAAAAAGGGTGTAGTCTGTCATACCTTGGTTTGCATTGGTGTCATATGCTAGCGCTTATGGGCGCTTAGCCTCTCCTGTTTTACCCTAGCACTGTTATCTCAAGGCACCCCTATTAAATGAACCATCACGTCATTCAATTTGTACGGCGCGGCGAACTTGTCACGCTGCGCAATGTACCACCCACCCGCACCCTGCTGGAGGTTTTGCGCGAAGATTTGCAATGCACCGGCACCAAAGAAGGCTGCAACGAAGGCGACTGCGGCGCCTGCACCGTGGTGCTAGGCGAGGCCAGCGGCGGCCAAATCAAGTACAGCGCGGTCAACAGCTGCATCCGGATGGCCCATTCGGTGAACGGCTTGGCGCTTTGGACGGTTGAGGACATTGCCCCTGAGGACGGCACGCTGCACCCGGCCCAACAAGCGCTGGTGCAGTGCCACGGCAGCCAGTGCGGCTTTTGCACGCCGGGGTTTGCCATGAGTTTGTTTGGCCTGTACCAAAACCAGCAAGGCAAAACGGAGGCGCTCTCGCGGGCGCAAGCCACCGAGGTGCTCTCTGGCAATTTGTGCCGCTGCACGGGTTACCGGCCTATTTTGGAGGCGGCCCTGCAGATGCAAAGCCTGCCCCCAGTGCAGGTCAATGAAGCTGAACTGCTACAAAAATTGGAGCTAATTAAGCAGGCTTCTATTGGTCTAGAGCCAGATTCTTCATATATTTTACCCACCACCTTGGCCGCCCTGCTAAGCGCACGCGCCCAACACCCGCAGGCGCAAATCGTGGCAGGCTGCACCGATGTAGGTCTGTGGGTCAACAAACTGCACATGAACTTTGCGCAGGTGCTGGACGTAAGCCGGGTGCAGGAGCTCAGGCAGATTGAAGACCACCCGCATGAATTGCGCATTGGCGCCGCCGCCACCCTGACCCAAGCCTTTGCCGCCTTGGTAGCCGACCGCCCTCACCTGCACACCTTCGCCGCCCGCTTTGCCGGACTGCCCGTGCGCAACTCGGGCACGCTGGGCGGCAACGTGGCCAATGGCTCACCCATTGGCGACACCATGCCCTTGCTCATTGCGCTGGGCAGCCGCGTGGTGCTGATGAGCGAGCGCGGCCAGCGCGACATGCCGCTGGAAGATTTTTATACGGGCTACCGAAAAAATGTACTACTCAGCGACGAAGTGCTGGCCTGGATAAAGGTGCCCAAAGCCACGCCGGGTGAGTTCTCGCGCGTTTTTAAGATCAGCAAACGCTTTGAAGACGACATCTCGGCGGTGTGTCTGGCGCTTCAAGTGCATGTGGTGGCGGGCCAGGTGGTGAGCGCCTCAATAGGCGCCGGTGGCGTAGCCGCCACGCCAATGCGCGCGGTGCAAACCGAGGCCGCTTTGACCGGCAAACCCTGGACGCAAGCCACCATCACCCAAGCCATGGCTACTCTGCGCCAAGAATTCACCCCCCTGTCAGACCTGCGCGCCAGCGCCAACTACCGCGTACAAGTACTGGGTAATTTGCTACAGCGCTTTTGGTTGGAAAGCCAAGGGGTTAAAAACATCAACTTGGAAGACTTTGAGTTGAGTGATTTGGACGCTTTGGAAGGGCAAAACACATGAGCGCGGCAGGGCAATCCAAGGTGCATGAGAGTGCGGTGGCGCAGGTGGCGGGGGCTGTCAATTACGTGGATGATTTGCCGGAGGTGCGGGGCACGCTTTTTGCTGCGCCCATTTTGTCCACCGTGGCGCACGGGCAGCTATTGGGTGTGAACGCTGACGCTGCGCGGGCCATGCCTGGCGTGCGCGGCATCGTGTTGGCGTGCGATGTGCCTGGCCACCCCATGCTGGCCGCTTTTGCGGGCGATGAGCCGGTGTTTGCCACAGACACCGTGCAGCACATCGGCCAAGTAATTGGCTTGGTAGTGGCTGATTCGGTCATGCAGGCCCGCCACGCGGCACGCCGTGTGCAACTCAACATCACCCCCCTGCCTGCCATTTTGAGCATTCAGGCTGCCCTGGAAGCCAAAAGCTATGTGCTGCCGCCGGTCTTTGTCAACCGGGGCGACGCTGCTGCTGCGCTGGCGTGCGCGCCGCACACCCTGAGCGGCACGCTGGAGGTCGGCGGGCAAGAGCACTTCTATTTAGAAGGCCAAATTGCCTACGTGCTACCCCAAGAGCAAAACCAGTGGGTGGTGCACTCCAGCACGCAGCACCCCGGTGAGGTGCAGCACTGGGTGGCGCACGCTTTGGGCCTGGACAACCACGCCGTGCGCGTGGAATGCCGGCGCATGGGCGGCGGCTTTGGGGGCAAAGAAACGCAGGCCGGCCACCTGGCCGTGTGGGCGGCAGTGGCGGCGCACAAGTTCAAATGCCCCATCAAGCTGCGCCTGGACCGCGACGACGACTTCATGGTCACCGGCAAGCGCCATCCGTTTGCCTATGAATACACCGCAGGTTTTGACGACACCGGTCGCCTGTGCGGCTTGCAACTCATGATGGCCGCTAACTGCGGCTTCAGCGCCGACCTGTCCGGCCCCGTGGCCGACCGCGCCATCTTTCACGCCGACAACGCCTACTTTTTAGAAGACGTGGCCATTTCGTCGTACCGCTGCAAGCTCCACACCCAAAGCCACACCGCCTTTCGCGGCTTCGGTGGGCCGCAGGGCATGATCGTGATTGAAGCCATATTGAGCGACATCGCCCGCCACCTGGGGCTTGATGCGCTAGATGTGCGCCTGAGTAACCTCTACGACGAAGACCTGACCGGCAACCCCGCGCAGCCCGAGCAGGCGCGCAACACCACGCACTACGGCATGCGGGTGGAAGACAACATCTTGCAGCCATTGCTAGCAAAGTTAGAGCTGTCCTCGCACTATCGTCATCGCCGCGAGGCTATTTCGGCTTACAACGCCCAGAGCCCAGTCATCCAGCGCGGCATTGCCATCACGCCGGTCAAGTTTGGTATTTCATTCACCGCCACACTGTTTAACCAAGCCGGTGCGCTGGTGCATGTGTACTTGGACGGCAGCGTAGAGGTCAACCACGGCGGCACCGAAATGGGCCAGGGTCTCAACACCAAGGTGGCACAAATTGTGGCGGACGAGCTGGGCGTGGCCTTTGAGCGCGTGCGGGTGAGCGCCACCGACACCAGCAAAATCCCCAACGCCAGCGCCACGGCGGCATCGGCCGGCACCGACCTCAACGGGCGCGCTGCACAGTTTGCCGCGCGCCATGTGCGCGATAATTTAGCGCAGTTTGTGAGCGGCTTGGACAGCTGCGGCGCTGGGGCCGTGCGCTTTGAGTCGGGAAAGATCACATCCCCAAAGACCACCCGCTCGTTTGACGAGGTGGTCAAAATGGCTTACGCCAACCGCATACAGCTTTGGAGCGACGGCTTTTACCGCACGCCCAAAATTCACTACGACAAAGCCACCCTCACCGGCCGCCCCTTTTACTACTTTGCCTACGGTGCAGCTTGCACCGAAGTCGCCATTGACACCCTGACCGGCGAGAGCCGCGTGCTGAAGGTAGACATCCTGCATGACGTAGGCCAAAGCATCAACCCGGCCATCGACCTGGGGCAAATTGAAGGCGGCTTCGTGCAAGGCATGGGCTGGCTCACCACCGAGCAACTGGTCTGGAGCGACAAAGGAAATTTAAGCACCCACGCCCCCAGCACCTACAAAATACCCACTGCAGGCGATGTGCCCGCGCACTTTAAAGTGGACTTTTGGCCGGAGCCCAACCGCGAAGACAACGTGTTTGGCTCCAAAGCCGTGGGCGAGCCGCCCTTTATGCTGGCCATCAGCGTGTTTGAGGCTTTGAGGGATGCGGTAGCGCAGGCGCGGGGACTCAATCAGCGTGATGTAAATTTGACTGCGCCGGCGACAGCCGAAAACGTCTTGAATGCGATTAACGCCAGCACGACCTCAAGGCACCCATAATTTTCTTTTGAATGAGGCAAAAAAACCTTGGGAGGGAACAGGTAAGTCCAGCATATCGGCCGCTGCGCCGTCCACAACGCCAGAGTAATTCTCAACAGGCGAAAGTGCAGCAAGTTCAGTCACTTCATTTGCTGCTGTGCTGACATTTTTTCCATTTATTTCAGTTGCGCCACTAACAGGCAACTGCGTGCCGGTACTTAAAAGCGTTGCAGGCGACAAAGTAAGAGGAATGTGAAACGACGCCAGATTGGGTTCACACTGTGGCTAATTATTGACAATTCTCTGCGGCACTCGCTTGGGTTCTGGCTTTGGCAGCGTGCCAAAGTAAGTTTCGCCGAGCCAGTCAATCAAAGGCATCCAGTCATCACGCAAACCAGTGGCGTCTTCTCCGGCGTCATCAAAAACCGAGGAACCCGCGTCGACCAAGCTTATGTAAAGCGGCGAGTAATGCACAACACCGAGAAATTTAATATCGAGGCCAACAGCCCAGGCTCGTGTCACTCTCTCTGCCGATGACCCTTTCGGTATGCGCATGCCCAAAATGGCAAGGACGCATAAACCCGAGACCACACGGGGCATTCGGCGCATATTTTCTATGCAGGCTTCAGCGGCTTCACGGTCAAAAGCCGATGCCGCCACCGGTACGATCACTAAATTACTGGCCATAACGACCCGCGCCAAATGGTATCCACTCAGACCACTAGGCGTATCAAGAATAGCGTGCGTGACTCCCACTGGTGTTCGGAATGCACGCCCAGCATCCAACAGCCAACCAGATATCGCCGGCAACGAGGAGGGGCGCAAGCGCAACCAGGTTCTGACAGAGTGCTGCGGATCAAGATCACCCAAAATTAGTTGAACGCCTACTTTGGCTGCATAGGCACTAACGGTGGTCGACACGGTACTTTTGCCACTACCGCCCTTAGCGTTGATGATTGCGAGGACTGGCATTTTGGAAAAACTGTGTATTTATCGGCTCTTCAGGCAAAGAGGCAGCGATATTTTTTAAGGAGTAAAAAATTCAAAATTATTGTGAATAGGTAAATAACATCATCACAAATTGGATTCTTGGAATCAGCCCAATTCCCATGATAGTTTTCAACGCCAACCCACACTAATTGACATTAAACGCTCAATATAGCGCCCAGTTTGAATGCCACAAGATATTCAAAAAAACAAGAAAAAATAATTTTATGATCAATAGTGATTATTATTGTTTAAATATCTCCGTTTACTTATGCTCCTAAACCCTAAAAGCTACTTTTTAAAGTGTTGATTGGCCGACTTTAGGTGCCGAGCTAACCCGGATGCACAAAAGCAACACGAAACCATCCCCTGGTTTTCTGACCTATCCAAAATTGAAGTTCAAGGCGGCAACAATAACGTCTGCCTGCGACGGTTCTTTTATGAAAACTTCATAAAAAAACCTCTGGCTGACCTCGGCCTACACCCTGGCCAAAGACCTCAGCCCATTAGGGTCCACCAAGTTGATCTGTCGCCCTGAGCCACTGATGAGACTGCGCTCACGTAGGTGACGAAGCACGCGCGAGAGAGTCTCAGGGGCAATGCCTAATTGGGCGGCAATAGAGCGTTTGCGCTCTTGGAATTGCACGGCCATCACGCCTTTTTCACCTGTTTTGGCATGGCGCAGCAGCCATTCGGCGCAGCGGGCTTCGGCGTCTTTGGCTAGGCGGCTGACTGCTAGCTCGGTTTGCTGGCGGTGGGCCTTAGCCACGTCGTGAAGTACCTCTTGGACAGGCTTGGGTAACCTGGACAAAATATGGCGAAACTCCGACACAGGCATTGGACGCCAACAAACATCAGTCTCGGCAATGGCATCGACGGCGTTGGGCAAGCTCAAGACGGCTGATGTTGCCTCCAGCCAGCATGGCCCCTCCAGCAACCCGAGTTGGTGCTCCATAGCGTCACCACCCATCACACCAATCGAGACTCGACCGGACTCAAGATAAGCAACCCACGGCGACGATTCAGCGCGCCTGAGCAGGAGCTCACCCCGAATGGCAAATTTCTTCTCAGTAGGAAGTTGGGATAGTTGGACTGGGTGCATGAGACTGACTATGCCGCCCAGGCACGGCTTCAGTCTTGATTGAAATCAAATAACCGATCAGAAAAAAATCACAAGACCAGTACAACCCGAAAATCATTGACATTGGTGAAGGTGGGCCCCGTGATCACCAAATCACCCAAGGGATGGAAATAGCCATAAGCATCATTGCGGTCCAAGTACTGATCGATCTTCATGCCCAGGGCGCCTGCACGCGCCAAGGTGTCGGGCGCAACCCAGGCGCCGGCATTGTCCTCGATGCCATCAATGCCGTCAGTATCCGCCGCCAACGCAAACACGCTCGGCTGCCCCTGCAGCGCAAGGGCCAGACCCAGACAGAACTCACCAGCACGCCCACCCCGGCCGCGCGGCGTACCGGGGACTTGGGGGCGGATGGTCACCGTGGTCTCACCGCCACTTAAAAAGACACAAGGCCTTTGGAACGGTTGCCCTTTTTGCGCCACAGCACGGGCTAGCGCCGCGTGCACCTTGCCCACTTCGCGCGATTCACCCTCCATCTCATCACTCAAGATATAGGCATTCAGCCCAGCGGCCCGAGCCGCCTCGGCCGCCGCCTCTAGAGACTGCTGGGGGGCAGCGATCAGGTGCAAGGCATGCCCGTTAAAAGCAGAGTCACCAGGTTTGGGCGTCTCAAGCTGACCCCGTTTGAGTAAGCTCAGAACCGCGTCGGGCACCTCAATGTTGTAGCGGGCGAGGATGGAAAGCGCCTCCTCGCAAGTACTGGCGTCGGCTACGGTAGGCCCACTGGCGATGATGGAGGGGGTCGTCGCCCGGCACATCGCTGATGGTGAGCGTGACGACCTGTGCTGGAAAACAAGCCTGCGCCAAGCGCCCACCTTTGATACGCGAGAGGTGCTTGCGCACGCAGTTCATCTCGGCAATGTTGGCACCACTGTTGAGCAGGGCTTTGTTGATGCGCTGCTTGTCTTCAAGCGTCAATCCATCGGCCGGAAGCGTCATGAGTGCAGAACCGCCGCCCGAGATCAGGCAGAGCACCAAGTCGTCTTTTGTCATGCCCTGCGCCAGCGCCAGCATACGCTGCGCGGCTTGCATGCCTGCAGCATCGGGCACTGGGTGGGCGGCCTCAATCACGTCTATGCGCGCGGGCAAACCGTCGGGTCGCGCCGGGATATGGTGATAACGGGTGACGACCAAGCCACTCAGTGGGGCATCTGCGGGCCAAAAAGCCTCCACGGCTTGCGCCATAGCGCCGCCGGCTTTGCCAGCCCCCAGCACGAGGGTGCGACCTTTGGGCGGCTTGGGCAAAAAAGCGGCTGTGTTGTGAAGCGGCAGCGCCCGTTTGACGGCGGCATCTAACAGATAAGCTAGAAACTCGCGCGGTTGTTCAGCCGGATGAGGGGCAGTCATAAGCGCGTTTCCTTGCAATAAAGGGCTTACTCGCCTAGGTAGGCCGCACGCACCTTGGGGTCGTTCAGCATTTCTTTGGCATCACCGGTCATGGTGACCAAGCCTGACTCCATCACATAGCCCCGGTTGGCAATCGACAGGGCGCGGCTGGCGTTTTGCTCGACCAGCAAGACGGTCACGCCTTGGGCATAGACATCGCGCACCACTTCAAAAATCTTGTCCACCATGATGGGCGACAAGCCCATGGAGGGCTCATCAAGCAGCAGCACTTTGGGGCGGCTCATCAGGGCGCGGCCCATAGCCAGCATCTGCTGTTCGCCGCCCGACATGGTGCCGGCCAACTGGTCGCGGCGCTCTTTAAGACGCGGAAAAATGGTGAACACTTTGTCGATGTCGGCCGCAATGTCGGCCTTGTCGTTGCGGATGTAAGCGCCCATGTGCAAGTTTTCGGTGATGGTCATGCGCGTAAACACGCCACGCCCCTCGGGCACCATCGCCAGGCCTTGGGCGACCAAATCCCACGGGCCTTGGCCGCGAATGCTTTTGCCCAGGTACTCGATGTCACCATCATTGATGGGGAGTGAACCGGTGATGGCTTTCATGGTGGTGGTTTTGCCAGCGCCGTTGGAGCCGATCAAGGAGACCAGCTCGCCCTCGTGCACCTCAAAATCAATGCCTTTAACCGCCTGAATGCCGCCGTAGGCCACTTTGAGGCCTTTTACTTTTAGAAGAATTTTTGTCATGGGTGTGTCCTTGAGGGTCAGGCTAGTGGCCGCTGGTGCCCAGGTAGGCTTCGATTACTTTCTCGTTTCTTTGTACGTCAGCCGGCGTGCCTTCGGCGATTTGTTTGCCGTAGTCCAGCACGGTGACGCGGTCACACAAGCCCATGACCAGCTTCACATCGTGCTCGATGAGCAAAATGGTGCGGTTGTCGTTGCGAATTTTGTCGATCAACTCGCGCAGCATCACTTTCTCGGTGGCGTTCATACCGGCAGCGGGTTCGTCCAACGCAATCAGTTGCGGGTCGGTGGCCAAAGCACGGGCAATCTCCAAGCGACGTTGGTCGCCGTAGCTCAGGGTACGGGCTTTGAAATCGGCCAATTTGCCAATACCGACGTAGTCCAGCAGCTCATGGGCGCGCTGGGTGATGGCCGCTTCTTCGGCTTTGAAACCCGGGGTGCGAAAAATAGCGCCCAGCAAGCCGGATTTGGTGCGGATGTGTCGCCCCACCATCACGTTCTCCAACGCTGTCATTTCGGCAAACAGACGAATGTTTTGAAACGTGCGAGCAATACCCGCCTTGGCCACTTCATGCACCGCCGTGGGATGGTAAGTTTTTCCGGCCAGCTCAAAGCTGCCGGTGTCAGGCGTGTAGAGCCCGGTAAGTACATTGAAAAATGTGGTTTTACCGGCGCCATTCGGCCCAATCAGGCCATAGACCTGACCGCGTTTGATGTTGATGCCCACATCGCTCAGGGCCTGAAGGCCGCCAAAGCGCTTGGAAACGCCGGAGACGTTAAGTACGGTTTCTGTCATGGTCGCTCCGTTCAGGTTTTGTTGTTTTGCAGCGATTTGCCGTGGTCCGGCGAGGGCCACAAGCCCCGTGGACGCAGCAACATGATGCTGATCATGGCCAGGGCAATGAGCAGTTGACGCAGAATGGCCGAGTCAAGGCGGCCATCGGTCATGGCTTGCAAGGGGCCGGCTACGTAGCGGAGCACCTCTGGCAAGGCCGACAGCAAAATAGCCCCCAGCACCACACCGGGCAAATGACCTATGCCGCCCAGCACGATCATGGCCACAATCATCACCGACTCCATCAAGCTGAAAGACTCGGGCGAGATGAATCCCTGGAAAGACGCAAACATGGCGCCTGAGACACCGCCAAAGGTGGCGCCCATGCCAAAAGCCAGCAGCTTGAGGTGGGTGGTGTTGATGCCCATGGCTTTAGCGGCGATTTCGTCTTCACGAATCGCCATCCAGGCACGCCCCACGCGGGAGACTTGCAAGCGGTGGGAGATCACCACGCTGATCAGCACCAAAGCCAAAAACAGGTAGTAGTAGAGCGAGACAGAGGCAATCTCAAAGTCGAAAACCGTGATTTTCTTGCCCAAGCTGAGCCCGAAAAAGCTCACTGAGTCAATCTGATTCAAGCCTTTGGGGCCGTTGGTGATGTTGACCGGATGGTCCAGGTTGTTCAGGAACACGCGGATGATTTCACCAAAGCCCAGCGTCACGATGGCCAGGTAGTCGCCACGCAAACGCAAAGTGGGCGCGCCCAGCAGCACACCAAAGACCCCCGCCAAGCCCGCAGCCACCGGGATCACGATCCACAGGGGTGCATGCATGCCGTTCGGGAACATGGCCGCAATCATGGGGAAGGTGTCGGTCAAGTGAGGCGACGCCAGCAAGCCATACATGTAAGCGCCAATGGCGAAGAAGGCGACATAGCCCAGGTCAAGCAGTCCGGCGTAGCCCACCACAATATTGAGGCCCAGGGCCAAGAGCACGTAGAGCAGCGCCATGTCGGCAATGCGCACCCAGGCGTTGCCAAAGCCTTGCAGCAGCAGCGGCAAGACCAGCAAGCCGATGGCGGCGGCGATGAAAGCAATGATTTGTTTTTGTTTCATGAGGTTCTCCTTCAAGCGCGATCAGCCACCCGCTCACCCAGCAAGCCCGAGGGGCGCAGGGTCAGTACGATGATCAATACGATGAATGCAAAAATATCCGAGTAGTGGCTGCCCAGCACGCCACCGGTGAGTTGGCCGATGTAGCCGGCACCCAGTGACTCGATGAGGCCGAGCAAAATGCCCCCAACCACCGCACCGGCGAGGTTGCCAATGCCGCCAAAGACCGCAGCCGTAAAGGCTTTCAGGCCGGGCAAGAAGCCCATGGTGTGCTGCACAGTGCCGTAGTTGGCAGCCCACATCACCCCAGCAATAGCGGCCAACACGGCGCCTATCAAGAAGGTGGCCGAGATCACCACGTCGGGCTTCACACCCATCAAGGCGGCCACACGGGGGTTTTCAGCCGTGGCGCGCATGGCGCGACCCAGCTTGGTGTAGTTAACGACCCACATCAAAACAGCCAGCGACACGGCGGTCATGGCCAAAATCAGCACTTGGGTGGGGGTGATCACCGCACCGCCAATATTAAAAGGCGTGCTAGGCAACAAGGTGGGGTAAGGCTTGTAGTTGGGCTTCCAGATGATCATGGCCAGTGTTTGCAGCAAGATGGACATGCCGATAGCCGTGATCAGGGGGGCCAGTTTGGGGCTGTTTCGAAGGGGCCTATAAGCCACTTTTTCAATGACAAAGTTGAGGGCCGCAGCCACCACACAGGCAATGATGAGTGAGATGAAGAGGATCACATAGCCAGGCGTACCGGGCATGGCTTCTCGCATGAGGCCAATGATGGTCCAACTGGTGAGGGCACCGACCATCAGCACCTCGCCGTGGGCGAAGTTGATGAGGCCGATGATGCCGTACACCATGGTGTAGCCAAGGGCTACAAGGGCATACATGCTGCCCAACACCAGACCGTTGATGATCTGTTGTATGAAGGTATCCATATTTATCTCCGATTTTTGACCGGCGCTTGGGGCATCAGCAACTTGCTGATGAGCGGCGCGGCCTTGTGAGCTGGTGCAATTCTTTAGCAATAAACCTGCCAACACGGTGCTTATTCAGCACATGTGTCAGTTGAGTGACCGCGATTGTAGCCACCGCACCTGCGGCGATGGCCTTTCACCTAGCGGGGTTTACCCTAGCCAAAACCAGTATCAGCAAGTGTTGACTTGCATCAGTTTTGCTGATTATTGCGCTTTTTAAGCTGCCTCAGCTTGTCAGAAATTTTGATCTCGAGCCCGCGCTCCACCGGGCGGTAAAAGCCCGGGCTGGTCATGCCATCGGGCAAATAGTGCTCACCGGCGGCAAAACCACCCTCTTCATCGTGGGCGTAACGGTAGCCCTTGCCATAGTCCAACTCTTTCATGAGCTTGGTGGGAGCATTGCGCAGGTGCATGGGCACCGGGCGGGTACCGTCTTTTTTGATGAAGGCTTTAACTTCGTTGAACGCCTTGTAAACCGCATTCGACTTGGCCGCCACCGCCAGATACACCACACACTCCGCCAGCGCCAACTCACCTTCGGGCGTGCCAAGGCGCTCGTAAACATCAGCGGCATCCAGCGCCAGACGTAAAGCCCGGGGATCGGCCAAACCGATGTCTTCGCTGGCCATGCGTATTAATCGGCGCGCCATGTAGCGGGGGTCGGCGCCACCATCGAGCATGCGGGTGAACCAATACAGGGCGGCATCGGGGTCGCTACCGCGCACGGATTTGTGCAGGGCGCTGATGGTGTCATAAAACTGCTCGCCCCCTTTGTCATAGCGGCGCATGCGCTCGCCCAAGACCTTTAGCAGCCAGACATCGGTGATCTCGGTGAGTTTTTCCTGGTTCGCGGCCACAGCCAGCGTTTCCAACGTGTTGAGAAGCCTGCGGGCGTCGCCATCGGCATAGGCCACGAGCCGATCAACCGCTATTTTTTCTATAGCTGATATAGCTTTCTGAGATTGGGCCAGGACCACTATTTGCTCTAAATCTTGCGGCGTCAAGGCCTGCAACACATACACCGCCGCCCGGGACAGCAGCGCGGAATTGACCTCGAAGGAAGGGTTCTCCGTGGTGGCACCGATGAAGGTGAGCAGCCCGCTTTCCACATGGGGCAAAAAAGCGTCTTGCTGACTCTTGTTGAAACGATGAACTTCATCGACAAACACGAGGGTGCGGCGGCCTTGGGCCAGCGCCAGCTTGGCCAGCTCCACCGCCTCACGGATGTCTTTGACACCGCCCAGCGTGGCGCTAATAGAAATGAACTGCGCCTCAAACGCCGACGCCATCAAGCGCGCAATCGTCGTTTTGCCCGTGCCCGGCGGCCCCCACAAAATGCAGCTGTGCGGCTGGCCCGACTCAAAAGCCAGGCGCAGCGCCATGCCTTCACCCAGCAAATGCTGCTGCCCCACCACCTCACTCAGGCGCTTGGGGCGCAGGCGCTCGGCCAGAGGGGCGTGGATGCTGTTGGCTGGGTTCATTGGAGGATATTGTTAACTAGCCCAGTTGCGCAGGGGTTAATGCGCAACGCCATCACACTGAATCTGACACCTCAATACAAGCTTGCCCGCGAATCAACAAAGCATCCTCAATCATCAGCCGATGATCCAGGAGTATCTTGAGAGTAGCTGCCCGCGACTGATTTTTGGTCTTGAGCCAAATGACCTTTGGAGGTTGGCCCCAGACCAATGAAAGTTCTTGGAAATCTGCATCACGCGTGACGATGACACAATCATGGTCTTTGGCTGTGTGCCAAACCACACTGTCTGACGCCGCTTCAAGTGCCAGAAGCACGACTTGCGTGCTTCCTGGGTAGTCATGCTGAAGGAACGGGACCAACCTGCGGGAAAGATTGTCATCCAACAAGAATTTCATTGCACAGCAAGCGAGAAAACCTTGTGCTCGCGATCCGCTGCAAACGCCAAAACCGCCAACACATCCTCAGGCTCCAGCGCCGGAAAGTCTTGCAGAATTTCTTGCTGCGACATTCCACTGGACAACATAGACAGTACGTCGTAGACAGTAATCCGCAGACCACGTATGCATGGCCTACCGCCCCGCTTTCCAGGCTCCAAGGTAATCCTGTTCATATTTACTCCAATCTTGAACTCGCTAATGATTCTGCATCAACCCGCTTCTCTAATGGGGGTCAGATTCCAATTAATTTTTACTCCCCCGCCCCCAGCACCACCGTCACCATTTTTTGCGGCTGCAATTTGCGTGCAAAGGCGGCCTTGATGTCGGCGGCGCTCACCCTCTCGATCTGCTGGGTCCAGGTGTCGAGGTAGTTGAGGGGGAGCTGGTTCCAGGCGATGTTGGCGATGTTGTCGAGCAGTTTGCGGTTGCTGTCCACGCGCAGAGCAAAGCCGCCCATCAGGTTGTCTTTGGCGGCTTTGAGTTCGGCATCAAGCGGACCGTTGGCGACGAATTCGGCCACCACGTCTTTGGAAACCTTGACCGCTTGGGCCGCCTGGTCGGGCCGGGTTTGCAGACCCAGGGTGAACGCACCGGCGTGCAGGCCAGGCGCAAAGAAGCTGTACACGCTGTAGCTCAGGCCGCGTTTTTCCCGCACCTCATGGGTTAAGCGCGAGACAAAGCCGCCACCACCCAAAATGTAGTTGCCCACCGTGAGGGCAAAGAAGTCAGGGTCATTACGCTTGTAGCCAGGTTGACCGATCAGCACATGGGCCTGGGCTGAGTCAAAGGCGATGCGCAGGTCTTGCGGCTTTTCCAAGGCAACCACTTCACCCACAACGGGCAAGGCCGGGCAAGCGCCGGGTTGGCTGGCGGCCTGAGACAAGGCCAGACGGGCAAACAAGGTGCTGACCAGCGCGTCAGCCTGCACCCGGTCAACGGCACCCACCACCGTCACGACGGCTCGGCAGGGTTGCACCATCGTGCGGTAAAAAGTCTGCATATCGGCCACATTAATACGGGCTAGGGTGGCCTCGGTCATCTCGAAACCGTAGGGGTGCTGGCCATAAACCGCGGCATTGAAGGCCCGCGCCACCAAAGTAGCCGGGCGGGTGTTGGCCTCTTTGAGTGCGGCGTTGAGGGTGCTGCGTTCACGCGCCCAAATGGCTTCGGGGAAGGCGGGCTCGCCGAGTTGACGGGCCGCCAGCTGGGTGGCTTTGGTAAGCAGGTCGGGGTAGGTCAGGGAGCGCAGGGAGAAGCTCATGCGGTCGTTGCCCGCGCCACCGCCAAAAGAGGCGCCGAGGTCAGCCCAGGCTTCGCCCAAGGTGTTTTCATCCAACGCCGGGGCACCATCGGCACCAGCGCGTAGGCCTTTGGCGGCCATGCTGGCCGTGAGGCTGGCCAGGCCAGCTTGCAGCACGGGGTCACGGCGGCTGCCGGCGTCAAAGTCAATTTGCACATCCACCATGGGAATGCCGGGGCTATTGGCCAGAAACACCTGCACGCCCGAGGGCTGTGTCCAGTGCTCTATGGGAATGCCAGCCCAAGCTAAATTTACAAGAAATAGACCTGAAAGCGCCGTACAGCGTGCTAGAGAAGCTATTGTTTTAAGAGTATTCATAAGGGACAAAAACAAGGGTTTAGTGACGCGCGCCCAACAGCGGCTGGCGGGGCTTGCGGGTTTTATCCAAGGGTTGCGGTTGCAGCACGGCCACAGTGAGCTGGTCGTCGCCAAAGTAGGTGGCAGCCACTGCCTGCACTTGCTGAGCGGTGACATCGCGCAAACGCAGCATCAGTTGCGCGCCAGCATCAGGCGGCAAGCCCTGTACCCAGTAGCCGCCCAGTTCGCGGGCTTGGTTAAACACCGAGTCAAGTTTGTACACCTCGCTGGCCACCCATTGGGTTTTCACGCGGTTCAACTCGGCCTCGGTCACACCTTCTTTGGCAATGCGGGCCACTTCGGCACGCAAGGCCGCTTCAACCCCGGCTGCGGTTTTACCCGCTGCCGGCACACCATAGAGCATGAAAAGCTGAGGACCGCGGCCCCACAAACCGTTGTAGGCCCCGGCGCTGTCGGCTACACGTTGATCGCCTTGGGTCAAGGCCCGCTCCAACCGGGCGCCGCTGTAGCCGTCCAACACCGCAGACAGCACGGTCAGGGCCAGCGCATCGCGGTCATCAGCAGTGGATTTGGCAGCGTCCACGGTTTGCAAGCTAGGCACTTTGAAGGCCATCGAGACATAAGCCTGCTCGGCAGGGGCCTTGAAATCAACCCGGCGCACGCCTGTTTGCAGCGGCTCCAGGCGCGGTTTGCGGGCCGAGATCGGGCCTGCGGGCACCACGCCGTAGTATTTTTCAGCCCAAAGCTTCACCTGGGCCATGTCCACATCACCGGCTACCACCACCGCTGCGTTGGCGGGCACGTACCAGCGTTTGTAAAAGGTGCGAGCATCGTCGGGCGTCATGGCGTCCAGGTCGCTCATCCAGCCCACGATGGGGCGGCGGTAAGGCGAGGCGACAAAGGTGGTGGCCAAAAGCGTCTCACCCATCAGGGCGCGGGGGCTGTCTTCGGTGCGCAGGCGGCGTTCTTCCTTGACCACTTCGAGTTCTTTTTTAAACTCGTCGTCGCTCCACTGGTTGTGGGCAAAGCGGTCGGCCTCTAGGCGCATCACATCTTCGAGCCGCCCGGCCGGTATTTGCTGGTAGTAGCCGGTGTAGTCTTTGCCGGTAAAGGCATTTTCACGCCCCCCCAAAGACGCCACCTGACGCGAAAACTCACCCGGCTTCATGGTTTTGGTGCCCTTAAAGAGCATGTGTTCCAGTACATGCGCCACGCCAGAGGTGCCGTCCACCTCGTCCATGGCGCCCACGCGCAACCAGAGCATGTGCACGGCGGTGGGGGCGCGGCGGTCAGGTTTGACAAGTACCGTGAGGCCATTGGCCAAGGTGAATTGCTCAACTTTTGTAGGCGCTGGTGTCTGGGCGCCAGCCCCCAGACCTAGTCCTAAAAGCAGTGCAAAAAGGCCCAATGGGCGGGAAATAAGTCGGTGTGTGGGGGTTTTCATAGAATGGTGTGATTCTAAGAACCCACCCAATGTTCAGTTTTTTCAAAAAAAAGCCCCTAATAACTTCTGCGCCCTCTGAAACTCAGGTGCCAGACCCTGCGCCAACGCCGCCCGTCCACGCGGTCCTGCCGGGAGCTGCCTCCCCTGTTTCGGACCCCGCCTCACAGCCGGCAGCAGCGCCTCCCGCACCTGCACCTGCACCTGCACCCGCACCCGTGCCCGTGCCCGTGCCCGAGCGCAAAAGCTGGCTGGAGAAGCTGAAAATCGGTCTGCGCAAGACCGGCAGCAGCATTGCCACCGTCTTTACCGGAACCCTGATTGACGATGCGCTGTATGAAGACCTGGAATCTGCGCTTTTGATGGCTGACACCGGCATCAAAGCCACTGAGCACTTGTTGCTTGACCTCAAACGCCGGGTCAAAGAGACCAAAGCCACCGAGCCCAGCGCCGTCAAAGCGCTCCTTATTGAATCACTCACCGAACTGCTACGCCCGCTGGAGAAACAACTGGTTATCGGCCAGCACAAGCCCACCGTGATGATGGTGGCCGGGGTAAATGGCGCGGGCAAAACCACCACCATCGGCAAGCTTACCTGCCACCTGTCCAACCAAGGCACCAGCGTGTTGCTGGCCGCGGCCGACACCTTTCGCGCTGCGGCGCGTGAGCAACTGAGCGCCTGGGCCGAACGCACCACCGTAGACATCATCAGCCAGGAGGGCGGCGACCCCGCAGCCGTGAGTTTTGACGCCGTCAAAGCGGGCCAAGCCCGGGGCCGAGACGTGGTGCTCGTAGACACCGCCGGGCGCTTGCCCACGCAGTTGCACCTGATGGCCGAGCTGCAAAAAATCAAGCGCGTAGTGCAAAAAGCCGACGTCACTGCCCCGCACGAGGTGCTGCTGGTCATTGACGGCAACACCGGGCAAAACGCCCTCGCCCAAGTTAAGGCGTTTGACGACGCCTTGACGCTGACCGGCCTGATCGTCACCAAACTGGACGGCACCGCCAAAGGCGGCGTGCTGGCAGCGATTGCCCGCGAGCGGCCTATTCCGGTGTATTTCGTCGGCGTGGGCGAAAAGCTCGAAGACCTGGAAACCTTTAATGCCCGCGAATTTACGCAGGCCTTGCTATCATGAACTTCACCCTCACACGCCGCCAAACCCTGCTCTTGGCAGGCGCGGCACTGACCTCACCTTTGCAAGCGCAAACCGCCACCTGGCCCGCCATAGAAAAAAAAGCACGCGGCCAAACCGTTTACTTCAACGCCTGGGCGGGTAGCCAAAATATCAACACCTACCTGCAGTGGGCAGGCGACCAGGTACAAAAGCGCTTGGGCGTGACGCTGGTCCACGTCAAAATCACCGACACCGCTGAAGTAGTCAAGCGCGTGCGCATTGAGAAAACAGCGGGCAAATTGAGCGAAGGCTCAGTCGATCTGGTTTGGATCAACGGTGAAAACTTCTTGTCCATGAAGCGCGAAAAGCTGCTCTTTGGCCCGTTTGCCGAGAGCTTGCCCAATTTTGCTTTTGTGGATGTACTGGGCAAGCCCACCACCCGCCTGGACTTCTCGGAGCCGGTTGAAGGTATGGAAGCTCCTTGGGGCATGGCGCAACTCACGTTTTACGCAGACACCAAGCGCGTGCCCAAGCCCCCACAAAGCATGGTTGAGCTGCTGGCATTTGCCAAAGCGAACGCCGGGCGCATCACCTACCCGCGCGTGCCCGACTTCATGGGCGCCACCTTCCTCAAGCAAGCACTGCTTGAAGTCAACACCAACACAAGCGCCCTTTACAAGCCCGCCACCCCTGAGGCTTTGGCCAAAGCAGGCACCCCGCTGTGGGCTTTTTTGGACGCCTTGCACCCCCATTTGTGGCGCGCAGGCAAGCAGTTTCCCAACAACGCCGGGGCACTGCGCCAGATGATGGCCGATGGAGAACTGCTGCTAGGCTTCACCTTCAACCCCAACGAAGCCGCCAACGAAATAGCCGCCAAGCGAATGGCAGCATCCGTAGCCAGCTATCAATTTAGCAAGGGCACGATCGGCAACACGCACTTTTTGGCTATTCCTTTCAACGCAACAGCTCATGCTGGCGCGCAGGTCGTGGCCAACTTTTTGCTCAGCCCCGAGGCGCAGGCGCGCAAAGCCGACATTGCCCAGTGGGGCGACCCCACTGTGCTGGATATCTCCAAACTCCCCAGCGCCGACCAGGCTTTGTTCACCTCAGGGCGCCAACCCGGCCAGGTTGAAAAATTCACGCCCACGCTGCCCGAGCCCCACGGCAGCTGGACCAGCGCGCTGGAACGTGAGTGGATTAAGCGCTACGGTCAATAAAAAAGAGGCCGCTAGTCGGTACACTTGCCCGCCATGAAAACATTACTTCCCCGAATCCAAATAGAAAGCGCCCCAAACCCCACTGCCGCCGTGATCTGGCTGCACGGTCTGGGTGCTGACGGCAACGACTTTGCCGCCCTGGTGCCAGAGCTGGACTTGGACAACTGCCCGCCCATCCGCTTTGTGTTTCCCCATGCGCCCACGATGCCCGTGACCCTCAATGGCGGCTATGTCATGCCAGCCTGGTACGACATTCGTGGCACCGACCTGGTCAGCCGCCAAGACGCCGAGGGCATCCACCACTCAGCGCAGGCGATTAACGCTTTGATCGAGCATGAGATCTCACTCGGCATTCCCGCTGAAAACATCGTGCTGGCTGGTTTCTCGCAAGGCTGCGCCATGGCGCTGCACACCGGCTTGCGATTCCCCCAACGGCTGGGCGGCATCATGGCGCTCTCGGGCTACCTGCCATTGGCTGAAACCTTGAGCGCCGAGCGGGCTCTGGCCAACGCCCACACCCCCGTTTTTATGGCGCACGGCACGCAAGACGCGGTGGTTATTCCGGCCCGAGGCGAGGCTTCGCGCGACCTGCTCAACGCGCTGGGTTACCCGGTGCAATGGCGCACCTACCCCATGCCGCACAGCGTGCATCCACAAGAAGTGGCGGATATTTCAGCCTTTCTGACCCGCGTTTTGGGACGCAACACGGGCGAGGTTTGAGCGATTGAAAAGAGAATTTTTTGAGCCCGTTCTCGGGATCGACTTCGGCACCTCCAATTCGGCTGCCGCCCTGATTGATGCGGATGGCCAGCTGTGCGTGATGCCGCTGGATGGCCTCAAAGCCGCCATGCCCACCGCGCTGTTCTTCTCCAACGAGACGCACACCACCTCGTTCGGCAGCCAGGCCATGCAGGCCTACCTGAGCGGCGAAGAGGGGCGTTTGATGCGCGCCATCAAGAGCCTGCTGGGCAGCAAGCTGATGGACGAGCAGACGGTGGTGAACGGCCAGGCGATCAGTTTTTTTGACATCGTGGTGCTGTTCTTCAAGGAACTCAAAGCCCGCAGCGAGGCGCATCTGGGCCAGCCCATTACCCGCGCGATGCTGGGCCGTCCGGTGCATTTTGTGGACGACAACCGTGAGCGCGACGACCTGGCCCAAGCCACACTGGGCCGTGCCGCCCTGGAGGCCGGTTTCACCCACATCGACTTCCAGCTGGAACCCATAGCAGCCGCGTTTGACTTTGAGCAGCGCATCACCAAGGAGACCTCGGTGCTGGTGGTGGACATTGGCGGGGGCACGTCCGACTTCACCGTGATCCAACTCGACCCCAAGCACCGCAAAAAAACTGAGCGTGCCAGCGATATTTTGGCCACCACCGGCGTGCACATTGGCGGCACCGACTTTGACCGCCTGCTCAATTTAAGCCACGTCATGCCGCTCTTGGGCTACAAACACATCGGCCCCAGTGGGCGCTTGGTGCCCAACAGCGTGTTTTTTGACCTGACCACCTGGCACTTGATTCACCACGCCTACTCTCGCAAAAACATGCATTTCGCCCGCGAGTTGTGGACGTCTTACGCCGACCAAACCCTGCACAAACGATTGATTGACGTGCTGGAAGACCAGCAAGGCCACCGCATTTTGGCCAATGTGGAGACGTCCAAGATCAACTTCTCGGTATCGCACGAAGGCGCCACTGTAGACCTCGACCTTCTGGACCGCGCCCTGCACCCGGTCATCACCCCACCCAGCATGGGCGAGTTTCTCGCCGAGTCGCTGAACCAGGTGGTGCAATGCGCGCTCCAATGCGTCGCGGCCTCGGGCCTCACCAGCGTCGATGTGGTTTACCTCACCGGCGGCTCGTCGGCCTTGCAACCCCTCATGGACGCCCTGCAATTGGCCATGCCCCAAGCCACCCTCATGCCCGGCGACCGCTTCGGCGGTGTAGCCGCAGGCCTGGCTTATGCGGGCGCAGTGGCAAATTTGGAACAGCTCGCCACCACGTAGGCTTGGGGGGGAGGCTTGGGGGTCAGATCCCAATTCAGGACAACATTGTTCCCGGCGAAAGATGGCAAAGAACGAAATTGGGCTCTGACCCCCAAACCGCTCTTGCCGGAGAAGAAAAATTTGTGCTGCGAGCCAGTCTTAGCGCCGAGCCGTTGACCCGATTAAAGTAAGCACATCTTGGCCAATAAACCACCCCTTCATGAACGCTCCCCAACTGCGATGGCCCGGTTTAGCGCCACCTTGCTGCTCGCCATCGTGGGCGGCCCCATGCTTTGGAGCGGCTGGTGCGCCGCACAGGCCGGGTGGGACAGAGCAGCTTGGCTGGCGCTGCTTGAACACCCGCAAACGCTGGCGTCCTTGGGTATGAGCTTATGGACGGGGTTGGCCTCTACCGCCCTGGCTGTGGCGGGGACGGCCCTCCTTTTATCGCGCACCTTTGGCCAAGCCTTGTGGCCGCGTGCAGTGCGGCTTTTGGCCCCATTGCTGGCCGTGCCCCACGCTGCGTTTGCCATTGGCCTGGTTTTCTTGCTGGCTCCCAGCGGCTGGTTGCTCAGGGCTTTGTCGCCTTGGGCCACCGGGCTGGAGGCGCCGCCGCCTTGGCCTACCACGCAAGACCCTTGGGGGCTTGGCTTGATCGCCGTGCTGCTTCTTAAGGAAATTCCTTTTTTACTTTGGGCCGCAGCTACCCAGCTGCAACGGGCCGAGGTGGCACAACGCTGGACGCGTGAGCTGCTGCTGGCCCGCAGCATGGGCTACTCGGCACCCAGCGCCTGGTGGCGGGTGGTTTGGCCCCAACTGTGGCCACGCCTGCGCCGGCCACTGCTGGCCGTGCTGGCTTATAGCCTCACGGTGGTGGACATGGCGCTGATCATCGGCCCCACATCACCGCCCACTTTGGCCGTGCTGGCGTGGCAGTGGCTGCTGCACACCGACCCGGCCCTGAACACGCAGGGCGTGGCCGCAGCATGGTTGCTAAGCGTCGTGCTTGCGGGCAGCGCAGGTGTGGCTGCGTTGGTCTGGCGCGTGCCCCAGCGCGCTTTTTGGCGCCAGCGCTGGTGCCGTGGCGAGCGCGGCAAGGCGGGGGTCAACTTGGGGCCTCTGGGCTTTGGATGCCTGCTGGGGGTTTATGGCTTGGTGATGCTGGCACTGAGCGTGGGCAGTGTGGCGGGCCTATGGCCTTTTCCCGGGCTGCTACCCGAGACCTTGTCCTGGCACGCCTGGGCCTCGGTGTGGGGCAGCTTGCCCACGCTGGGCACCACGCTCTCGTTGGCTTTGGCCAGTGCAAGTGCAGCCCTGCTCTGGTCAGTGGCTTGGCTGGAGTGGGCGCCGCCGGGCTGGGACCGGCGGCTGCGCCCCGTGTTGTATATGCCGCTGGTGCTGCCGCCCGTGCTGTGGGTTGCGGGCGTGCATGGCCTGAGCGTGCGCTTGGGGCTAGATGCCCGCTGGGCGGGGTTGTGGCTGGCCCACACGCTAGCCGCCGTGCCCTACGTGCTGATTGCCCTGAGCCCAGCTTACCTGGGGTTTGAGGCCCGCCACCAGCAGGTTTGCGCCTCATTGGGCGTTGGCCGGGCGGTGTTTTTGTGGCGGGTGAAATGGCCCCTGTTGCGCGCAGCCTTGAGCGCCGGTTTTGCCATCGGCTTTGCAGTGAGTGTGGCGCAGTACCTGCCCACGCTGTTTGTCGGCGCTGGGCGCTTTGCCACCATGACCACCGAAGCCGTGACCCTGGCCGCAGGCGCCCAACGCTCGCTGACTTCGGCTTATGCCTTGCTTTTATGGGGATTTCCGCTGCTGGTGTGGGCATGGGCGGCGCGCTGGGGCCAACCCCGGCGCTTCTAAAAACCTCGACAATGGCGGCTCATGAGCCTGCACATTCACCTCGTCAATCTGTCCAGCCCCACGGCGATGCTGCTGCAATCGCTGGAACTGGACATAGCTGGCGGCACCATCCACACCGTGATGGGCGCTAGCGGCTCGGGTAAGTCGAGCCTGCTGGCCGCCATTTGCGGCACGCTTCCCCCCGGCTTGGTATTTGAAGGCGACATCACCTTGAACGGCAAATCCCTGCTGGCCCTGCCCACCGAACGGCGCGGCGTGGGCATTTTGTTTCAAGACGATTTGCTGTTTGCCCACATGACGGTGTTTGAGAACCTGCTGTTTGCCGTGCCCGCAGGCCCCAAAAACGCACGGGTGGCCGCCGTGGAGCAGGGCTTGAAGGACTTGGACCTGAGCGCCTTTGCCCACGCCGATCCGGCCACGCTCTCGGGCGGCCAGCGCGCCCGCATCGCGCTCATGCGGGCCCTGCTGGCCCAGCCCCAGGCGCTGCTGTTGGACGAGCCTTTCTCGAAATTTGACGCCGTTTTGCGCGCTCGCCTGCGCATTTTTATTTTTGATCTGGTAAAGCAACGCCACATCCCCGTGCTGCTGGTGACCCACGACGCCGCCGACATTGCCGATGCCGCCCACCTGACGCACTTGACCCCACAACCCCATGCTTGACCGCATCCTGACCGCCCTCATCAAACCCGGCATCACCCGTTTGGCCCAAGGCCTGCAAAGCCTGGGTCTGCGCGCTAACCAAGTCACGGTGATGGGCTTTTTAATCGGGCTGTTCGGTGCTTTTTTAATAGCTGGTCAAGCATATCTGGCGGGCGTCGTGGCTATTTTTATCTCAAGACTTTTCGATGCCCTGGATGGTGCGCTAGCGCGCCTGACCCACGCCACCGATGCTGGTGGTTTTTTGGACATTGCACTGGATTTTTTGTTTTACGCCAGCATTCCACTGGCCTTTGCCGTGGCCGACCCCGCCCACAACGCCTTGCCTGCCGCCGTGTTGTTGGCGGCTTTTATCGGCACGGGGTCGAGCTTTTTGGCCTTTGCCGTGATCGCCGCTCAACGCGGGCTCAAAAACCTGGCCGTGCCGAATAAGTCGTTTTACTTTTTAGGCGGCCTGACCGAGGCCACGGAAACCCTGGCCTTCTTTGCGGCCATGTGTGTGTGGCCGCAACATTTCGCCACACTGGCCTACGTCTTTGCCGCGCTGTGTGCGGTCACCATCGCCACCCGCATTGGCTGGGGTTGGCGCACATTCTCATGATGAACTCCAAAAAACAACTTCTTCTGCTCGTCCTCGTTGCTCTCCTCGCGGCCTTTTTTTGGTTTGATGGGGGTCGCTATCTCAGTTTTGAGTTCATCAAAAGTAGCCAGTCAGACTTGAACCAGTGGTACAGCGCGCAGCCCCTGACGTTTGTGGCGGGCTACTTTGCGGTGTATGTGGTCGTCACCGCGCTCTCTTTTCCCGGTGCGGTGATGCTGACCTTGCTCGGCGGTGCCGTTTTTGGCGTGGCTTGGGGCACGCTCATCGTGTCGTTTGCCTCCAGCATGGGGGCGACTCTGGCCTTTTTGACCGCCCGCTTTCTGATGCGTGACCGGCTGGAGGCCCGCTTTGGATCGCGCCTGGCCGAATTTAACCAAGGCGTAAAAAAAGAGGGGGCGTTTTACCTGTTCACCCTGCGCTTGGTACCTCTTGTGCCGTTTTTTGTCATCAACTTGCTGATGGGCTTGACCCAGATGCGCACCTGGACCTATTACTGGGTCAGCCAACTGGGCATGCTGGCGGGCACGGCGGTGTATGTGAATGCGGGCACGCAACTGGCACAACTGGAGTCCCTCAAAGGCATTTTGAGCCCGGCCTTGTTGGGCTCTTTGGTGCTGCTCGGCCTCTTTCCCTTGTTGGCGCGCTGGGCGGCCCTGACCTTGAACAAGCGCCAGGTTTACGCCCGCTGGCAGCACCTAAAGCCTGCGCAGTTTGACCGCAACCTGATCGTGATTGGCGCCGGTGCCGGGGGCTTGGTCACGGCCTACATTGCCGCCGCTGTAAAAGCCAAAGTCACGCTGATTGAGGCCCACAAAATGGGCGGCGACTGCCTGAACTACGGATGTGTCCCCAGCAAAGCCCTGATTAAAAGCGCCCAAATAGCCCACGACCAAGCGCACGGTGCGCGCTATGGCTTGCAAGACACCACGCCGGTGTTCAGCTTCAAGGCCGTGATGCAGCGCATCAACGCCGTAGTGGCCTCCATTGCGCCGCACGACAGCGTTGAGCGCTACACCGCCCTGGGCGTGGAGGTACTCAGCGGCCACGCCCGCATCGTCAACCCTTGGACGGTTGAGATTACCCAGCCCGGCGTTGGTGACGCACCGCCCCAGGTACAGCGCCTGTCCACCCGCGCCATCGTGATTGCCGCCGGGGCTCGGCCCACCGTGCCGCCCTTGCCCGGCTTGCAGGCGGTGGGCTTTTTGACCAGCGACACGCTGTGGGAGGCTTTTGCGCAGCTTGACGCCCTTCCTCAGCGCTTGGTGGTTTTGGGTGGTGGGCCGATTGGCTGCGAGTTGGCGCAAAGTTTTGCCCGCTTGGGCGCTGCGGTGACGCTGGTAGAGATGGCGCCCCGCCTGCTGATGGGCGAGGACGAGCACGCGGCAGAGGTAGTGGCCGCGTCGCTGCAAGCCGACGGCGTGCGCCTGCTGAACCAACACCGCGCCGTGCGCTGCGAGCCGCTGGCGGGGGCATCGCCGCGTGTGGACACCTTTGGCCCCGGCGTGCTGGTAGTGGAACACGGGGGCGCTTGCCTGAACATCGAATTTGACGCCCTGCTGTGCGCCGTGGGCCGCAGTGCCCGCCTCACCGGTTACGGGCTGGAAGACCTGGGCATTGCCACCACCAAAACCGTGCAAACCAACGACTACCTGGAAACTATCTACCCCAATATTTATGCCGCAGGCGACGTGGCCGGGCCGTATCAGCTGACCCATGTGGCTGCGCATCAGGCTTGGTATGCGGCGGTCAACGCGCTTTTTGGCGGGGTCAAAAAGTTCAAGGTTGACTACCGCGTGATCCCCCGCGCTACCTTTACCGACCCCGAAGTAGCCCGTGTGGGCCTGAACGAGCAAGAGGCCCGCGCGCAAAATACCGCGTTTGAAGTCACTAAATTCGACCTGGCCGACCTCGACCGCGCCTTGGCCGACAGCCAGACCCAGGGCTTTGTGAAGGTGCTCACCGTGCCGGGGAAAGACACTATTTTGGGCGTCACGATCGTCGGCCACCATGCCGGGGATTTGCTGGCCGAGTACGTGCTGGCCATGAAACATGGCTTGGGTTTGTCGAAAATTTTGGGTACGATTCATACCTACCCCACGATGTCAGAGGCCAACAAATACGCCGCTGGCGAGTGGAAACGGGCACACGCCCCGCAACAGCTCTTAAAGTGGGCCGCCAAGTACCACACTTGGAAACGAGGCTAAGCATGTATCCTGCATTACCAACTATTAATTTAATAGCTGCTCTAGCAATACTGGCGTTCTCCACAGCCTGTTTTGCTCAAAATTCACTACCGACCCTGGCTTTGGCGCCTTTCAGCGACAGCGACGGCGACACGGCCCGCCCAGCGCTGCACCCCGCTTGGCGTTTGACGGGGCTGCCTGCCAAGCTCAAGGTGCCAATCGCTAAATTTGAAGTGACCAGCGCAGGCGGCGAGGCGGTGTTGCAGATCAGCACCGACAAATCCTATGGCGTCCTCACCCACGCCTGGCAAGGCCCAGCGCCGGCCCATTTGGCCTGGCGCTGGCGCGTGACCCAGCCGGTAGCCAACGCCAACTTGAGCACCAAAGCCGGGGATGACGCCGCGCTCAAAGTGTGTGTCATGTTTGACCAAGCCACCGCCGACATCCCCTTTTTGCAGCGCGCCGCGCTGGCGCTGGCCCGCACCGCCACCGGGCAAGACTTGCCCTCGGCTACGCTGTGCTATGTGTGGGATGCGCGCAGCCCCATCGGTACCTCAGGGGCCAACCCCTACTCGGCGCGCGTGCGCTACATCGTGCTCAATGGGCCTGGCAACCCAAGCGGTCAGTGGCAAACGCAGCAACGCCGGGTGGCGGACGATTTTCAGGCCCTGTTTGGCGCCGAGAGCGCCAGCACCCCGCCCATCATCGCCATAGCGGTGGGCGCTGACAGCGACAATACGCAAGGCCAAAGCCTGGCTTACCTGAGCCAGCTGCGTTGGCTGCCCTGATTAAATTGACACTTCGCCCTACTGACCACACCCCGGAACGATGAAAAAACTGGTGATTATCGGCACAGGCTCGCACCATGTGAACCTGCTTTTGGCCCTGACCCAACAAGCCCTGGAAGGGGTTCAGGTCACATTGGTCGCACCTTCTTTGCGACAACTATTTGACCCCATGTTGCCGGGCTTTGTAGCTGGCCGGGTGGCGCTGGAGGAATGCCTGATTGACCTGGAGCCACGTCTCAAGAAAAGTGGCATCCGCTACCTGCCTCAAAGCGTGGCAGCTTTGGACATGCAGGCACACACCGTCACCCTGACCAACGGCAGCAGCGCCGAGTTTGACTGGCTCTCCCTTCACATGGGGGACGTGCCCGACCGGGCGCAGCTTGAGCTGCAACTACCCGGCGTGCGCGAGCACGGGCTATTTTTGCAGCCTACCGAGGCCTTTGCCAAACTATGGCCCAGTGTCATCGCCTTGGCCGAGACGCGTGCGTTGCGCATCGCCGTGCTGGGTGACAGCCTTCAAAGCATGGAGATAGCACTGGCGGTTCGCTACCGGTTGCCCACCGCGTCCATTACGTTGGTGATGAACAGCTCATTGCTGGCCCAGACCTGCAGTGCCCAATTTCAGGCCAACTTGGCAGAAGCCCTGAAACAGCGCCGCATCACAGTGCTGGAGGACCATGCGGTGTGCCTTAGCGACGGACAGGTCGAACTGGGTTGCGGCGCTGCCTTGGTGTGTGATGTGCCGATAGTGGCCCTGCGTGCGCTGAGCCCCGCCTG
Organism: uncultured beta proteobacterium; assembly: GCA_903840825.1. GTDB lineage: Bacteria > Pseudomonadota > Gammaproteobacteria > Burkholderiales > Burkholderiaceae_C > Rhodoferax. The sequence goes on along the minus strand of CAIMHL010000561.1, from coordinate 2,504 downwards.
GCTGGCCCCCAGCACGCTGGTGCTGGACGAGCAAGGCTTTGTGGCCACCGATGAGCAACAACGCGCCATCGGCCACCCCGGCGTCTTCTCCGCCGATCAGGCCACCGCCGCAAACCAGCAAACCATCTGGCGCCGGCGTGCCACTCACAGAGCGGCAGGCTCGGCTTTTGCCAAAGCCCTGACCTCGGCCATTAAAGGGCTGCCAAATCAACCCCGACAAGGCCCTGCAAAATCGACCTTTATTTTGGCCGATGGCGGCCATGATGCTATCGCCAGCTGGGGGGAATACGGTGCGCAAGGGACGTGGTTATGGCGCTTGAAAAACTCGATTGACCGCGCAGCGGTTCAGCGTTTGCGCCAGCCCTGACCCCAGCCGTTGAGCCCGCCCCCTGAGCCGGGTTGAGGTTTCGCAAAATCAAACGCGCCCCGAGGCTTCAAAATCTAACGGTCAATTCATGAACGCCATGGGCTTGAGATGACGATCACACCCAACATCAACTCACCAAAAAAGTCCTTGTGGAATTTGCACCGTTGTTTAAAAGTCGTCAAGTGCACCTTGAGCAAGATGAAGCCGTGATGCAGCGCATCTACGAACTGCGTTATGAGGTTTATTGCGAAGAGTACGGCTTTCTTCCTGAAAATAATTACCCAACCCACTCTGAGATGTATGAGTACGACACCCAATCTCTGCACTTCGGGGCTTTCAACCTTAGGCAAGAGTTGGTCGGCTATGTCCGGCTCGTTCAGGCAGACGCCCAAAGAGAGTTCCCTTTTCAGAACCACTGCAAACTGCTCTTTGAGGGGGCCGTGCTGCCCGAGGCCTCACGCACGCTTGAAATCAGCCGCTTGATGGTTCGCAAAAATTACCGCCGGCGGGCAGGTGACCTACTTGCGGGCGTGCGTGAGTCGTTCAAAAGCTTGACGCCCGAGCATGAGGCCCGCAGCAATTCGCCCCAAATCCTGCTTAGCCTTTACCGGCAAATCTACCACTACAGCCTCAAACACAGCATCCACTTTTGGTACGCCGCGATGGAACGCTCATTGGCGCGCATCATGGGGCGCATGAACTTTGGCTTTGAACAACTGGGACCACCCACTGATTATTACGGCGTCGTGGCGCCCTACCTGGCCAACATCCGGGACACAGAGATTTTGATCGGCCAAAAAAACCAGGCGCTGCTGACTTGGATACAACGCCCCGAACTCAATGCTGCTCCCGTTGCGCTGGCTGTCACTACTGCCTGACAAAGGGCTTGCACTCCTCCGGCAATGGTTGCTGAACTACGGCAAAAGTCTGCCCTATGAGCGGCTGATGGCGCGCTCACAACATGGCGCTAAGGCCATTGCCCTGCAGGCAGCTCAACAAAGCGAGGCTTACAAGACGCTCTTGCTGGAGCATGGGTTGAGCCCTGAAAACTTGAACGCAGCGACAGACTGGGCCAGCTTGCCGGTGCTCACCAAAAGCAACACCTTCGGGCGGTTCAGGCTCGCCCAATTAAGCCGTGAGCATAGCCCGCGCGACTTGGCCGATGTCCTGACCAGCTCGGGGCGCAGCGGACGCAGCTTTGGTTTCAAGTTGACCTCGCGGGCTGAGCATGAGTCGGCCTGGTTCGACATTGATCTGGGGCTGCAAGACACCTTCAAGGTTGATCAGCTGGACACCCTGCTGGTCAACTGTTTACCCATGGGCGTTGTCTTTCCCTCACGCGCTGTGACGGTGGCCAACGTCAGTGTGCGCGAGGACATGGCCTGCGCCCTGTTGCGCGACATTGGCCCGCGCTTTAAGCAAACTTTGCTGTGCACCGACCCGCTGTTCATCCGCCGCATTCTCGATGAGGCCCGCACCATTGGCCTTGACTGGACCGCCCTCAACACCAGTGTGATCATGGGGGAAGAGATGCTGGTGGAAGCCCAGCGGGACTACCTGGCGGCCCGCATGGGCATTGACCCGGATCGCGACAGCCACCGACTGATTGGCAGTTCCTATGGCGTGGGTGAGTTAGGCCTCAACCTGCTGTTTGAGACGCGGGAGACCATCAAAATTCGCCGCGCACTGCGGACGCACCCGGAAGTAGCTCATTTGCTGCTCCGAACAGGCTCAACCCACACCCCGCCCAGTGTTTTCTGCTTCAACCCCTTGCACTGCCTGGTTGAAGTCGTCAACCCAGATGCGAACGGCTTTGGAGAGCTCTGCATCACGATGCTCAACCCTGATGCCCTGATTGCCTTGCCCCGCTATGCCACCGGCGACATGGGCAGAATCGTTAGCCTTAGTGACGCCCGTCAGGCGGCAAAACTGGCTGCAACCTCATGCCCCTGGTTACCTTTGGTGGTGCTCAGCGGGTGCCTCAAGGATCGCCCCGCCGGCATGCCCTCGGTGGAGCACATCAAGACCATGCTCTACACCGACCCGGCGGTGGCAGACCAGTTGACAGGGGCTTTTCAAATCTCAAACAGGCGAGATGGGAACACACAATTGACCGTGCAAGCCCATTCAGACCAAG
>CAIMHL010000560.1 GCA_903840825.1 uncultured beta proteobacterium | reverse complement strand
TTCACCTACCCGCTGGGCGACCGCACGCCCTATGAAGGCATCAAGCGGTTGCGTGAGGGGGAGTTGCTCAGCGCCAGCCGCGCGGGTGTCTCGATTGAAAGCACCATCGACTGGCTCATGCCAGGGCCCTCGGCTGACACGCCTGAGGCAGCGGCCGCCCACATTTATGCCATTTTTGATGAAGCAGTGTGTCTGCGTGCGGGGTGTGATCAGACGGTGTGCAGCTTTTTAAGCGGGGGGATGGACTCGCGCGCCATTGTGGCCAACCTGCTGAGTTCGGGGCGGGAGGTGGTGGCAATGAATTTTTCTTCGCCCCACTCGCAAGATGAGAACTACGCCCGTCAGTTTGCCGCCGCGTCCGGGCCAGGTTGCCATTTGCACGGATTGCCCGGTGGGCATTTCCCCAATTTTTCCTTGCTGGCGCTGGCCGCCAAAACCACGCTGGAGCAAGCAGGGCCTACCGGGGTCGAGCGTCCCAGCTTGCTTTGGTCAGGCGATGGTGGCAGCGTAGGGCTGGGCCATGTCTACATGGATGAGCGCATGCTGGACCTGGCCAACCAAGAGGGTGTGGACGTGGCGGTGAAGTACTTTCTGGCGTTCAACCGCATTGGGCTTTCAACCGGCATTTTGTCAACCGCCTCACGCCACTACTTGCCGCAAATACTGTTCGAGGGCGTGGTGAAAGAGGTCAACCGCTATCCGCGCCAAGACATGGGTCGACGGCTGTATCTTTTTTTACTCTTTAACGACCAGCGCCGTCACTTGCACCAGCATTTTGAGACCATAGACCAGCATGGCTTGGAGCTGTTGACACCGTTTTTTGATGCCCGGTTTTTGCAGGCTGTGGCCGCTACGCCGGTGCGCTGGGGGGTACTGCACCGACTGTACGGTGACTTTTTTGGGCAACTTCCCTCGTTTGCCCGTCAAACGCCCTGGCAGACTTACCCGGGGCATCAGGCGTGCCCGGTTCAGGGTGTTGGAGTTCAGCAGGGCGGGGATTACCAATGGGCGCAAGTGCGTGACCGACAAGGGTTGCTGGCGCGGCTTCGCAGTGCGCGTCAGCTGGTAGGCGCCGTACGGTCGGGCCAAAAGCCCCCCGTTTTTTCCCGGCCCCGCGTCTTGCTGGCTGCCATGGGGCACGCGTTTGGGCTGCAGGACAGTCGCTATGTTTTGGCTCGGCTGGCGCTGTACCAACACCACATGGCCCATACGTCCGGGGCTCAGGGCGCTCGCTCTTGAGGCCTTGACGTGGATGAGGGTGAAGGCGCGGGTCCGTCTAGCGCTCTTTGGTAGTCGGTGATGCGTTGGTTGACGCAAAAGCAAAAGATGGCGCTGCCCAAGCGCCCCAGCACCGTGGGAAATGAGTAGGGGCGCCCGCTGAGTTTTGCGAGCAAGCGCTGCAGGTAGTAATTCCAGACGTGGCGGCGTGGCGAGGTGGTGCCGATCAGGGCATTCCAGCGTTGGGCCATCGGCATTAGCCGTACCCCCAGCTGGGAGAGCAGGCGGTGTTGTACCAAAAAAGCCAGGTACTCGCCCCGCAGTGCCGCCCCCACCGGCGTGACGGGGGCTGGGTATTCCAGCACGCTGGCCATCTTGATTTGGCCAAACTCGGCGCGGCCCAGCCCTGCCTCCTCGGCTAGGCGGCGGGGAATTGGGCGGTCGTAGGCGTTGTTCAGCCGCCAGGGCGTCATCTCCATAGATTCGGTGATTTTTAAAATATCCGCCCGGCTGCGCGCGCCAATGTAGGGAAACGCCAGCTGGATGTAGCCCGCCTCCAGGCGAACCTCGGTAAGCCCGTGGTTGCCCAAGTCCCCGCGCACCAAATTGGCGTTGAGCAGGCCCGGGTGGGCTTGGTAGTAGGCGCCGGTGTGCCAAAGCTCACCCAGGCAACCCGTAATCAGCACGGTGGGTTGCTGCACTTGCTCGCCAATTTGGAGCAGGTTGAAGTCGCCGGTTTCGTGCATGCAGGCATAAAACAAATACTCTTGGGCCGACTGCTGCTCCAAAGCACGCCGCTCGATGGGCTGGCAGTCGATGTGAAAAAATTGGCAAATGGCGCTGCCATCATCATCCATCTCATGCCCGTGGTCCTCATGGGCAAAGTAGCCCTTGCCCTTGCTTTTGGTCACCGTGAAAGCGCGGTCAACACCGTGGTTTTTGGCCACCGCATTGGCCGCCGTGGAGTCATAGCCTTTGGACTGTGTGGAGAAGATCGCCAGGGGGCGCACGCGGGCGGCGTCGCGGGCGTTGCCAGCGAGGCGGGCGTAGGCTTGGTGCAGGTAGTCGGCATAGGCTTTGAAGTTGGCAAACGGGGGCGGGCTGGGTTTGTCCACCAAGCGCACCCGGCCTGGGGCCACATGCAGGTTCCAGTGCATCAAGCGCTTCACCGAGCCCCTTTGTGTGGGTATGTCCTGGGCGTAGTGCTGGATGCCGAGCATGACCGAGCGGTTGATGTCGCCGTAATGCGCGTGTTGCGGGTCCAGTGCATCGTGCTGACTGGCCAGCAGCAGCGGCAGCGAGTTGGCCACCACCACCAGCGACGGGTCTTCGCTGGCCCACCAGTACAGGTAATCGGTGGTGCTGACGCTGGGGACAAACACCAAGGTTTTGCCCCTGACCACAGCCCCAGAGCCAAAGACGCAGGCGCTGTGGTCAAAGTCAGCCTGCGCAAAAGCGCCGTCCCACAGGCCCTCAATAAACCCCTGCGCCAGCGTCTCCACCCAAGCGCCGTGGCGCACGGTGGCCCGCTGGGCCTGCGCATCAACCTGGGCAATCCAGGCCAGTTTGGGCAGCAAGGGGCTGGGTTGGAAGTGCAGTTGCATGTCAGGCGCCCTCGCGCATCAGCGCCAGCACCCGGTCGGCGGCGGCGTGGCTGGCTTGGGCCATGCTGGCTTTTTGCGAGGCAGAAAAGGGCGTCAGCACAAAATCGGCCGCTGACTGGCCTGTAAGTGCTTGCCCCACACCGACCTTGACCCGTCGAAACCGGTCATTTTGAAAGGCCTGCAAGATGGACTGCACGCCCCGGTGCCCACCGTCGCCCCCACGCAGGCGGGCGCGCACGGTGCCCAGCGGCAAGTCCATGTCGTCGTGCACCAAAATGCATTGGCGCACCTCAAAGTCCCATTGCGCGGCCAGCGTGGCCAGCACCGGGCCGATATGGTTCATGGGGGCCAGCGGTTTGATGAGGCACAGCGCCAAGCCAGAGAGTTCGCCCCGTGCCACCAGCGCCAGGCCGTTGGCGTTGTGCCAGGTTTGCGCCATGCGAAAGGCGAGCAGGTCCAGCGTTTGGTAGCCCGCGTTGTGTGGCGTGTCTTGCTGGCTGGCGTGGGGATTGCCCAGCCCAATGACCACGGTGGCGTGCAAGCTCAAGGGTTGGTTTGTGTGGTGAAGTTGCCCCTGCAAAGCAGGCATGGCGACAGGTGTGGCAGCAGGCACGGTGGTGGGCAGGTAGGCCGCAGTGTCGCCGGAGGGTACTTGCACTTGGAGGCAGGTGTTGCAGGGGGTGATCAGGCCGCAGTCCATGCGCCAGCACTGCACAGGCTTTGACAGCGCCAAGATCAGCCGCTGCAGGTGGTCGGCTTTGTGCGAGCCTTTGAGCAGCACCAGGTCGCCGGGTTCAAGGTAGGCGCTCAGGTAGGCCGCAGCGTCTTGCAAATGGGCAAACGCCTGCAAAGGGGTTTGGGCCGTGTCTTTGGCGCGCAGCGCCGCAGAGGCGCGGGGCCCCACAAAGACCACGCAGTTGGCGGCGCCCAGCGCTTGGCGGGCAATCTCCACATAGCGCTGGCTGGCATCGCCTTGGTAATCAGACAAGGTGCCCATCACAATCACTTTACGCCGGGCCCGCGCCTGGTGCATAAATTCAAAGGCGGGGGCGATGGTGGAGAGCGGTGCTTTCCAGTCGTCCCTGATGAACGTGATGCCCTTGACCATGAGCGGGGCCATGCGCCCCTCGAAAGGCGCTACACCTGCCAGCGCTTGCCCGGCCACAGCCAAGGGCGTGCCCAGTGCCACGCCGGTAGCCACGGCGGCCAGCACCGCACTGGCCCAATGGCTGCCACACAGTTGGGTTTGAATGTGCACCGACTCCCCGCGCCAGGTTGCGGTCAGTGACAGGCGCTCGGGCCAGACGGCGTGAAGGTTGGTGCCGCGTAGCATGGATTGTTCTGAGAGGCCAAAGGTCACGGTGCGTCCGGCGCACAGCGCTTGCATGGCCTGTACCAGCGGGTCATCGGCATTCAAGATGGCCACGCCATGAATGGGCAGTGCCTTGATGAGTTGGCTTTTCTCCTGGGCAATCGCCTCGCGGCTCCTGAAGGTCGATAAATGATCGGCCCCGATGTGGGTTACGACCCCCACCGTGGGTTGCACCAAGCTAAGTGGCAGCGCCATCACGCCGGGGGCATGGCCTGATATCTCGGCCACACAAAAACGGTGCCGGTGCCGGGTGCCCAAAATGACGCGCACCATGTCCAAAGGCCAGTTCAGCGAGCCCGGGTTTTGCCGTCCCGGCCCTAAATGGCGCGTCAAAACGCCAGCGATCAAGTCTTTGGTGGTGGTTTTGCCCAAACTACCCGTCACACCAATAAATGAGGTGCCTGAAAGCCGACGCCGGTGCCAGGCGGCCAAGCGGTACAGCGCCTGCTCCAAGCGGGCACGCCAGCGCCAGGCCAGACCTCGGCTGAGTTGCGCCATCGCACGGTTGGCCATTTGCCAAATTTTTTTAAGCGGGGTCATAGGGTTTGGGGCTTCACAGTGGCCATGTTTTTCATCAAGAGCAGCACTTCGCGCGCGCCGCTGCGGTTCAGGCCCAGCCACACGGCGCCATAAGCGAGGGCACCGACCATGACCAGCCCACACAGCCGCCAAAGGCCGTCTTGTTGGCTGAAGACAAAGTGCCGTGCAACAGTGACCGCGCCCACCATCACTAAGCTAGCCCCAGCAGCCGGGGCCATGGCCGCCACCAATTGCCCCCAGCGCAAGCCCAGCAGGGGCAGGCCGCGCAGCATGCCCTGCAAAAAAACCAGCGGTGTGACCACCAGCCAGGCCAGCGAGAGGCCCGCCAGCCCCCCCTGCGTGACACCCACCAAAAAAGCGAGGGGCGCCATCAGCGAGGCCCACATCACGTTGCGCAACACCACGTCTGAGCGGCCCAAGCCTTGAAGCGCGGTGCTGACAAAGTTGCCCACGATGCGCAGCGGAATAATCAGGGCCAGCACCTGCAAAGGAAAAGCTGCTTGCGCCCACGCGTGGCCCAGCACCACCTCCACGCCTTCTGCCGCCACGCTGGACAAACCCCACAGCACGGGAAAGGCAAAAAAACTCAGTATGCGCACCCCTTTGAGCACATGCGCACCGGTTTGCGCCACCTCGGTTTGCAAGCGTGCAAAGGCGGCAAAGGCCACCTGGTTGACCAAGGCCGAGATGCGCTGCCCCGGCAAGGAGGCGAAATGTGTGGCCACTGAGTAAAAGCCCAGCGTTTCGTGCCCCAGCCACTTGGCTGCAATCACGATGTCAACTTGCGACAAAAAGACCCAAAAAACTTGGATAGCGGTAAATTGGCCACCAAACCTGAGCAGTTCGCGTAGGCCTTTAAAAGAAAACTCCGGCCCATACCGTGTGGGCGACAGCCAGTTGAGCCCCACTGTTTTGCACAGCTGCCCCCCCAAGGCGCCCGCCACCAAAGCCCATACCCCGGCCCCTTGCAGCGCCATCGCCAAAGTAGTGCCGCTGGCCACCAAGGCGCTTGCCAAGTCCAGCAAGGCGCGGTTGCGAAACGCCATGCGCCGCTGCAGGTCAGCATTGGGCATGACGGCAAAACCGGCCAAAATAAACTGCAAGGAGAGTGCGCGCAAGATCGGTGTGACCCGGGGTTCATCGTAAAAATGCGCCACCAGCGGCGCTGAAAGCACCAACAGGGCCGCCAATGAAAAGTGCAGTACCAAGACCACGCCCAGTACGCGCTTGAGCAGGGCCTCATCAACGCGGGCCTGTTGCACCACGGCTGCGCCCAGCCCCATCTCGGAGAACATGGTGAGAAAAGCGACAGACACCGTGGCCATGGCCAGCAAACCATAGTCCGCCGGGGTGAGCAGGCGAATCACAAAAATGGTGATCGCCCAAGTCATGATCTGGCTGACCAACTTGAGCCCGGCGCTCCACCTAAAGCCAGCCAAGGCTTGCGATTGCAGACTCATTAACGCGGGGCTGTAACTTGGTGTAACACCGCTTTAGTTTAAAAACCCACCTGCCCTCACCAGTTGCGCGTTCGCAAGGGGGGTGAAGCTAAGGGGGTGGGTTTGAGGACGGTGATTCAGCGTTTGCTTTTTAAAGGCAGTTTCAGGCGAGGACAATTCCGGACTCAGGCCGGCGTGGCACTCGGCGCCTCTCAAGTCACCCGCCCTGTGGGGCTCCTTCTTGACCTCACCACGCCGAGCGCCACACCGTCCTTAGTCGGCCACGTGGGCGGGTGTTCACTGGTTTTTTAATTCACGGCGCACCAACATCAGCATGCTGGTTTGCGAGTGACTCAGCTTGGGTTTAGAAACTTGGTGGTCAGTGACTCTCTCGCCAGACATGCTGCGATCGCAACTTTGCTGCAAACGAGCCAGCATGTTTTATGTATTGACAAAGTAAATACATTTACTAGAATTAGACCCATGGATATTTATCACCACCTCAACGGCTGCGACTTTGTCTGGAATCCCCGCAAAGCCGCTGCTAACCCCGGCAAGCATGAAGGGGTGACGTTCGAGCAGGCTATAAATGTGTTTTTTGACCCGTTGTTTCGGCTGGTGGATGCGGGACGTAACGACGAGGCGCGCGACGCCATTATTGGTTTTGATGCGCAGGGGCGATTGTTGTTTGTGGTGCATATCCAGTTTGAAGAGACGCATATTCGGATCATTTCGGCCCGCAAGGCCACTCCCCATGAAAGGCAAGACCATGAGCATTCCTGACACCCTAAAAACTCGCCTAGCCAAGGACCGACCCATGACCTCCATCACGCTGCGCATTCCGGTGGATGTGGTGGAGTCGATGAAAGCCATCGCACCCAAGCGTGGTTTGGTCGGCTACCAGACCCTTCTTAAGTTGTACTTGAGCGAGGGCTTGCGCCGTGATGAAGCGCAGTTCATGTTTGACCCCACTTCGCGGCTGATAGAGGCGTTGCGCAAGCATGGTGTGCCGCAAGCCGTGCTCGATGATGCGGCGCGGGAGTTGGCTTCGGTGTGATGTGCCATAACCGGTATCGCTGCATTGCCGAAGTTCATTCTCCCAAGCGTCTTACTTTGTTGACTTAACCC
>CAIMHL010000559.1 GCA_903840825.1 uncultured beta proteobacterium | reverse complement strand
TGGCCGCGTTCACCCGAGCGGTGGGCAAACACACACGACTGCAGAATCAGCGGCTGCAAGGCGTGCGCAACCAGCACCGCCGAAGTGGCAATAAAGCCGTCCACCACCACCACCCGGCGATCAAGGGCAGCTTGCATCACGGCGCCCACCATCGTGGCGATCTCCAAGCCGCCCAAAGCCGCCAGCGCGTCCAGCGGCGCGGTGGCCTGCGGGTGGCGGGCCAGCACTTCTCGCAACACAGCGGTTTTACGCTGAACCGCCGGCGCGTCCAGCCCGGTGCCCGCGCCGGTACACAGCGCAATGTCAAGCCCGGCCAGCCGCGCCAAAAGTAGCGAGGCCGCCGAGGTGTTGCCAATGCCCATTTCGCCCAATAGCAGTGCGTTGCCGGGCAAGGCTTTGACCAACTCACGCCCGTTGTGCAGCGCCTCTTGGCATTGGGCGTGCGTCATGGCAGGCTGCGCCGATGAGTCTGCCGTGCCTTGTTCGCCACCCGCCACCTTGCGCACCAGCAGATGCGGGCGCTGCGTGCCTTCGGGCAAATCGGCTAAAAAGTCATGGTTGACGCCGCAATCCACCACCGTGAGGCTGATGCCGTGTTGGCGCGCGAGCACGCTGACCGCCGCGCCACCGGCCAAAAAGTTCTCCACCATTTGCCAGCTCACCTCGCTCGGAAAAGCCGAGATGCCGCGCACTGTTAGGCCGTGGTCAGCGGCAAAAACCACCATTTGGGGCTGGGTCAAGGTGGGCGACTCGGTGCCCAAAATCTCGCCAAGCTGCAAGGCCAAAGACTCCAAGCGACCGAGCGAGCCCAGCGGTTTGGTTTTGTTGTTGAGCTTGTGTTGCAAAGCGGCTGTTAAGGCGGGCGTGCGAAGGCTGGGTAGCGTGGGCAAAGTGGGGTTCATGGTGTTGGTCTTCTAAGAGTGGGTGGGGCTTGCCTTGGTCACCAAGCTTTGTAAAAAGCCAGGCTCAAAATGCTGTTCTATAAAGTGGGCCAAGCCGTCAAACACGCCGTCTAGCGTGGGCACGGGGCCGCTCAGGTGCGCACCAAACAGGGCTTGCAGGACGTTGGCGTCTTCCAGCAAACCATGCAAATACAAACCCAACACATTGCCCTGGGCGTTTTGCCAGCCCAGCCCGGTGGGCAAAACCTCGCGGGCGACATCGCCCGCTTGCGCCATGGCCGGGTGCTGGGCCGTTTGACCGTGGTGAATCTCATAGCCCGACACCTCAACGCCAGCCAAAGCGGCCCACGGGTTTTGCGGCGGCGCACCCGCTGGCATAAACGGCGCTTTCATGTCTTGGGCAAACCGGGTTTGCGTGTGCTGCACTGTTTTGTTTAGCGCAAACACCGTCACCAAGGGCAGCAGCCCCAGGCCGGGGGCGTTGCCGTCAATACCGTGCGGGTCAATCAGCGCCTCGCCCAGCATTTGCAGCCCACCGCAAATACCCAAAACCGCCCCGCCCTGCCCGGCATGCTGGGCAATGGCGGCATCTAGCCCCTGCGCCCGCAGCCAGGCCAAGTCACCGCTGGTGTTTTTGGAGCCCGGCAAAATAATCCAGTCTTGCGGCATTAGATTTACCAACTCGGTTGGACTGCGTACCCACTGCAAGCGCACGCCGGGTATGTTTTTAAGCGGCTGAAACTCATCCAAATTGCTGATGCGCGGGTAGGCCACCACCGCCACGGTGAGCCAGGCCGCGCCAGCCTGCGTGCTGCGGTCGTCAAACACGCCGTCTTCCTCGGGCAAACCGTGCTGCCACCACATCGGCAAAGTGGCCACCGTGGGTATGCCGGTCAGGTCTTGCAGCATCTGCGGTGCCGGGGCCAGCAGACTGGCATCACCCCTGAATTTGTTGAGCACAAAGCCTTTGATCAAGCCGCGCTCGTTCTCAGGCAACAGCGCCCAAGTGCCGTACAGGTGGGCAAACGCACCGCCCCGGTCAATGTCAGTCATGAGCAAACAAGCTGCCCCAGCGTGCAGCGCTACGCGCATATTGACGATGTCGCAATCCGAGAGGTTGATCTCAGCGGGTGAGCCCGCGCCTTCAATGACGACCACGTCGTTCTCGGCCATCAACGCATCCAACGCGCACGCAATGTGCGGCCACACCTGCCCGCTGCGCGCACGCCAAGGCATGGCGGTCAGCGCCT
>CAIMHL010000558.1 GCA_903840825.1 uncultured beta proteobacterium | reverse complement strand
GCCACACTCACCAGTTGCGGCAGTTTTGATTATTTTTTGAAAGAAGCCGGCCTGGTCAATCTGCCCCATGCCTCCACGCTGGAGGTGGAGAGCCCGTTCAACTACACCACCCAAGGCGAGTTAATTGTGGTGGAAACCGAGGCGGACCCTAAAAATGCCGAGGCCTACACCCGCGAAATGGTGATTGAGTTGCTGTCCGATCTCGCTCAAGTTGAGCATGGCGCCTTGGTGCTGTTTACCTCCCGTGCGCAAATGAAAGCCGCGGTGGATGCCTTGCCCGTCTCGCTACTTGAAGTGGTTCTGGTGCAGGGGCAAATGGCCCGGGGCCGCTTGCTGGGCGCGCACCAGGCCCGCATTGAGGCGGGTAGCCCCTCGGTTATTTTTGGCATGCAGTCGTTTGGTGAGGGCTTGGACTTGCCGGGCCAATTATGCGAGACGGTCTTTATCACCAAACTGCCCTTTAGCCCACCATCTGACCCGGTTGAGGAAGCGCGCTCGGAGTGGCTGCGCAGCGTGGGCCGCGACCCGTTCACCGAGTTGGTGGTGCCCGCAACCGGCATCAAGCTGCTGCAATGGACGGGCAGGGCGATCAGAACCGAGGACGACCACGCCACGGTCATTTGCTACGACCGGCGCTTGCTCAAAACCACCTTTGGGCGGCGCATGCTGCAAGGTTTGCCGCCTTATGCGGTGTCACGCCGGGTATCTGGCGTGTCTATCGCCCTGTGATTGATGGAGATGAAATTGGAACGATTGATGAAAAGCATGTTTAGGCTGGTGTTCAGGTTGGTCCTGCTGATGGCTGGTTTGGTTTTCTTGGCCAGTTTGATGGCCTTTGGGCTGGTGTTGCTGGCGCTTTGGCTGGTGCGTGCGCTTTTTGCCCGCTTAACCGGCCGACCGGTCACGCCTTGGGCTTTTAAAGTTAACCGACACGCCCAATGGAGCCGCTTTTACCAGGCAACGGGTCGAGGTAACCCAGCCCAGGCTTCATCAGACGTGATTGATGCTGAGGTGAAAGAGGTGAAAGAAACCCAGAGCGATAAATTTTTGGAACGTTAAAAGTAGCGCTCTTTTTGAGGTTTTGGTTGCTATTTAATCAATAGCTGCTTAAGCAAGCAATTATTGGCTAAAAGGCCTCTAAGCCTTAAAGTGGATTAAATGGGCGCGGCTAGCTGCCGAGGGCATCAGGTGTTTGATGATCAGGCGGTAGGTGTCCAGATCAAAAGCCAGCGTTTTACGGCTGCACAGGGCGTCTTCCAGCTCGGTCTCATCGTGAACTGTGGCCAGATGGCACCACTGGTCAAACAAGTGAATATCCGAGCGCCCACTTTGGGCGTTGTGCTCACGCAAACCCACCTTGCCGGGGTGCGGCCAGACCTGTAGTTTTTGCGCATTGAGTGCCAACTTCAGGCGCAAGTGGTGCAACTCAGGGGTTTCGCCATCGCAGCACACGCCTTTGCAGCGGCCAATTTGGTGGGCAAAGCAGCGGCCCTTGCCAGACTCCAG
>CAIMHL010000557.1 GCA_903840825.1 uncultured beta proteobacterium | reverse complement strand
TTTGAGGTCTTGCTCAAAGCTGGTTTTGCCACCGTACCCACGGCGGAGGCCCCCTTTGCCCAAGGCCACTTTCCCACCCCGTCGGGCAAATGCGAGTTTTACAGTGCGCGCCTGGCAGCCCTAGGGCTGGACGGCTTGCCCGACCATGTGCCCAATTACGAGGCCGCCAACACGTCGGCCAGTTACCCGCTGGCCATGATCTCGCCACCAGCCCGCAACTTTTTGAACTCCAGCTTTGTCAACGTGAAAAGCCTGCGCGACATCGAAGGCGAGCCCCTGCTGGAAATGCACCTGGCCGATGCCGACGCCCGGGGCCTGCAAAACGGCGATGTGGTGCGCGTCTTTAATGGGCGTGGCAGCTACCGCTGCAAACTCCACATCACCCAACGCGCCCGCACCGGCGTGGTGCATGGCATGGGCATCTGGTGGCGCAAGCTGGGGTTGGATGGCAAAAACGTGAATGAGGTGACCAGCCAAAACCTGACCGACCTGGGCCGCGCGCCCACGTTTTACGACTGCCTGGTGGAGGTGGCGCACGGCGGCACGGGACAAGCTTGACCAAACTTGAGGATTGTCATGGGCGTCCTGCCTGCGGGACGTAGTCTTGTTCTTTTTAGGCCGGACTGCGCAAGGACTCCCTTTTGGACAAAAAACAGACTTGGAACCTGGGCTACTGGCTGTTTGCCCTGCTGCTGCTTTTGTTGCTGCAAAACGTCTGGCAAAACGCCAACCAGTTTGAGGTGGTGTCCTACAGCGCGTTTGAGAAAGCCCTGAGCGAGGGGCTTATTGCCGAGGTCACCGTGGCCGACAACACCCTGACCGGCCGCCTGAAAGCCGCCAACGGGCGAAAAACCACCCTCATTGCCACCCGGATGGAGCCAGACCTGGCCCATCGGCTCGACAAGTTTGAGGTGCCTTACACGCGCTTGGTAGAAAGCACCCTGCTGCGCGACCTGATGGGCTGGGTGCTACCCGCGCTCATCTTTTTTGGCGTGTGGTTTTTCCTGTTTCGCCGCTTTGCCGACAAGCAGGGCATGGGCGGTTTTATGTCGATTGGCAAAAGCCGCGCCAAAATTTATGTACAAACCAACATCGGCATCACCTTCGCTGACGTGGCCGGGGTGGACGAGGCGCGCATTGAGTTGGAAGAGGTGGTGGACTTCCTGAAACACCCCCAAGAATATGGCCGCCTGGGCGCGCACATTCCCAAAGGCGTTCTACTGGTAGGCCCGCCCGGCACGGGCAAAACCTTGCTGGCCAAAGCGGTGGCGGGTGAGGCCGGCGTGCCCTTTTTCTCGATCTCGGGCAGCGAGTTTGTCGAGATGTTTGTGGGCGTAGGCGCAGCGCGAGTGCGCGACTTGTTTGAGCAGGCCCGCACCATGGCGCCCGCCATCATTTTCATTGACGAACTCGACGCCTTGGGCCGCGCGCGTGGCGCCTTTCCTGGCTTGGGCGGGCACGATGAAAAAGAGCAAACGCTGAACCAGCTCTTGTCCGAGATGGACGGCTTTGACTCCTCGGTCGGCCTGATCATTTTGTCGGCCACCAACCGCCCCGAAATTTTGGACCCCGCGCTCTTGCGGGCTGGCCGGTTTGACCGCCAGGTGCTGGTGGACCGGCCCGACCGCAAAGGGCGCATTGACATCCTCAAGGTCCATGCGCGCAAGGTCAAGCTCGACCCCGCGCTGCAAGTTGAACAGGTGGCCGCCCTGACCCCCGGCTTTAGTGGCGCTGATCTGGCCAACCTGGTCAATGAAGCCACGCTGGTGGCCACCCGGCGCAAAGCCAACTTGGTGACCATGCCCGACTTCACGGCCGCCGTGGAGCGGATTGTGGCCGGGCTGGAGCGCCACAGCCGCGTGCTCAGCGCCAAAGAACGCGAGGCCGTGGCCTTCCATGAAATGGGCCACGCGCTAGTGGCGTTGGCACAAAAAGGCAGCGACCCGGTACACAAGGTGTCCATCATTCCGCGCGGCATTGGCGCGCTGGGCTACACCATTCAGCGCCCCACCGAAGACCGCTACCTGATGACGCGCGCTGAGTTGGCGCAAAAAATCGCCGTCCTGCTGGGCGGGCGTGCCGCTGAAAAGCTCATTTTTGGCCAGCTCTCCACCGGTGCCGCCGACGACCTGGCCAAAGCCACCGACATTGCCCGCGACATGGTGACCCGCTACGGCATGGATGAAGATTTGGGCTACGTGGCCTTTGAGATTCCCCGCCAAAGCCTGCTTGATCTACCCGAGGCGATAGCACCCCACCACACCGCAATTTCTCAGGAAACCCAGCGGCGGGTGGACGAGGCGATTCGGGGGCTGGTCATGGACGGGTTTGCGCAAGCCACCACCCTGCTCACAGCCAACCGGGACGTGCTGCAGCAAGGCGCCCGCGCTTTGCTTGACAAAGAAACGCTGGACGAGGCGGCTATTCGCGCCCTGGCAGCCCAGCTAAAACCGGGGCCTTGAACGCGACTATTTCACCAGCAACACAGGCACAGGTGATTGATGCAGCACCCGCTGCGCCACCGAGCCCAAGAGCAAGTTGCCCACCGCGCCCATGCCGCGTGTGCCCAAGGCAATTTGGTCCACCTCGCGCTCTTTGGCGATGCGCACAATCTCGTTGGCGATCACGCCGTAAGCTCGGGCCGGGTCACCCAGCTGGAGCCCGTGTGTGCGGCCCAGCGCCATGGCTTGCACCAAAATATTGTTTTGCTGGCGCTTTTGGTCTTCTTCAATCTTCTCAATCGTGCCCACGGTGTAATCACCGTAAAACAGAGGCTCGGGGCTGACGCAGACCATGGTGGCCTGCAAATCTAGGGCTGAATGGGCCATTTTCCCCACCGCCTCAATGGCCCGATTGGCGTGCTCTGAACCGTCAACGGCGATCAGTATTTTCAACATGGTGTGCTCCTTGGGTAAATAGGTTTAGTCGGACAACTGCAGGGCGCGCGTGACGCGCTCTTTCAATTCAGGCCCACTGAAATGCGTCAGGTCGCTGGCAATGCAGCGCTTCAAGACTTTCTCGGACGCGAAACTCAAAGCGGGGCGCAGCTCACCCAGCATGGGGCTGCTTGCAATCAGCACAATCGCTGGGCACTCATGGGCGGCTACAGCCTGGTTCAGGTAATGCGCGAGTTGATGCGCAAAGCTGCCGCGCGCTTTTGTCTGCTCGTCGGTTTGAGGCTCAAACTGGGTGCCGGCATGGCCGGTGCGCCCGTGCCCCTTACCCGCAGCGCCCGTCAGGTCGCCCCCGCTGGCTACTTGCGCCACGGTTTTTTGAGGGTAGACAAAGTCCGCCAATTCAGTCAGCGATTGGCTGGCCTGGTCGCGCTCAAAGCAGCGGGCGCGGTGGGCGTCGCTGATCAAAATCCAAGTTTTATTCATAAAGTCTCTTTTCAAATGTTCAAAAC
>CAIMHL010000556.1 GCA_903840825.1 uncultured beta proteobacterium | reverse complement strand
TCAATCTGCCGCTGCTGGATGAGCAGGGCCAAGATGTGAATGCTTTGTTCAGCGCGGATGAGCACCGCTTTGGCATTCATGCCGGAGATGTGGAAACCTCGATGATGCTGGCGCTGGACCCTTTGAGGGTGGACATGGCGCAGGCGCAAAACTTTGCCTCCAGTTCGCAGAGTCGGGCGCAAAAATATACTGTTTTGGGCAACGGCAAGAGTGCCAAGCTGGGCTGGCAAATGCAGGACTACAACGCCCAAGGCGCCGTGGGCAACGCCGCGGCTGCGACGGCTGACAAAGGCCTTGCGGTGGTGCAGGCCGCCGGGCGCAGTCTGGCGCAGTTGCTCACTGAGCTGCACCAGTTGCCTTTGAGCACGCTGGTGGAAGCGCCTGACTTAGCACCGCGTCCGGTTTAATCCCTCCCTATTCGTGATTGCTTTTTATGACGGCCTGGCGCTGGGCGCTGCGGTTTGCTGGGCGCTTAGCAGCTTGTCTTCAGTGACGCCATTGCGGCATTTGGGCGCGTTTGCCTTCACGCGCTGGCGCATGCTGCTGGTGACTTCGATGCTGTGGACGGCTGCGTTTGCCATGGGCAGTTGGGAGTCGGTGCCCTGGAGCTCGTATGGCGTGCTGGGTCTGAGTGGGTTAATTGGCGTTTTTGTGGGCGACACGGCTTTGTTTGCTGCTGTGAACCGGCTGGGGCCAAGACGTGCCGGGGTACTGTTTGCCACCAATGCGGTGTTCAGTGCGGGCTTGGGGTTTTGGGTGCTGAGCGAGCGCATGAGTGCGCAGGCGGCATGGGGTGGCGCCTTGGTGGTGGCGGGCGTGATGACCGCGATTGTGCTGGGTCGGCGCAAGGAAGAAAGTCACACCTGGGAAGCGGACCGTGGTCATGTGGGTGCCGGCGTGGCTCTGGGTTTGTTGGCCGCATTGTGTCAGGCACTGGGCGTGCTGATCGCCAAGCCGGTTTTAGGCGCCGAGGTCGACCCGGTGGCCGCCTCAGCCGTGCGGGTCTCGGCTGCAGCAGCGGCGCATTGTGTGGTGCTGTGGCTGGGTTTTAAAGTGGCCCAGGCGCAAAACAAGCCCACCTGGCGGGTGCTGGCGCAAACCGGTTTGAATGGTTTTCTGGGCATGGGCATTGGCATGTCGCTGCTTTTGCTGGCGCTCAAGCATGGCGATGTCGGCATGGTGGCCATTTTGTCGTCCGTCTCACCCGTGGTGGTGTTGCCCCTGCTGTGGTGGCGCTTGGGCCGAGCGCCCGCGCCCGGTGCCTGGCTGGGTGCGGGTATCACGGTGCTGGGGACGGGTTTGGTGTTGCTGCGTTAGGGCGTTAAACCCACTCAGGCATGCGTAATCCAGCTGGCGTGCTCGGGCGCGTCCAGGTGCGGCAAGGTGTTGAAGGTGATCAGCGTGTGGCGCTTGGGGTTGAAAACGAATTCGGTGACCGCGCTGTTGCGGATGCGCATATTGAGTTCAATGGTGGTCTCGGGGGTGGTGCCCAAAATATGCCCCACAGCGGTGGAAATTGGGCCACCGCTGGAGACCATCAGCACGTTACCTTCGCATTGCGTGCGAACGTGGGTGAGCGCGCTGGTCACGCCTTGTTGAAACTCCCGGTAGCTCGGCATGCCTTGGGGGCTGACAACACCGTTCATCCACTGCGTGAGGCCGTCGCGCAAGAGCCGAAAGTGGTGGCGATAAAGCTCAGGTGTGTCGGGTTTTTCAAGCTTGTGAGGGTGGATGGCGGCAATCACCGCTTCGCTGTCGTACTCGTTCAAGCCCGGCCAATCCAGCGGCATGCATCTGGGCTGGTCAGTGCCCATGCCTTCACAAATGCCTTTGAATGTTTGCTGTTGTCGCGTCAAAGTGCCGGTCAGCACGGCGTCAAAGCGAAGGCCTTTGCCCTTGAAGTATTCACCCAGCCGAATACTCTGCTGGTGGCCCAGCGGGCTTAAGTTGTCGTAGTTGTCAGCGCCAAATGAAGCCTGGCCGTGGCGTACCAAATAAAGTGTTCCCATGGCTTTAATTTAAGCCCAACAGGGGTGCTTCGCTTGTCCCGGGTGTGACGGGGTTTACCGTGGGCTCAGAGAGCAACGGTGCCGTTAATGCAGGTCACCACGTCGCCGCCTACCCAGACTTGGCCGTGGTCGTCTTGCGTAATGTGCACGCGCCCGGCGCGCCCCAGGTTGAGGCCTTGGGAAGCGGTGTAGGCGTTAGGCATGTGACCGTCTGCGATGAGCCATTGGGCCAGGCTGGCGTTCAGGCTGCCGGTGACGGGGTCCTCAATGATGCCCGCAGCGGCGACAAAGGCGCGCACTTCCAACTCAGGCGCGGCTTGGGCGCCTTGGTTTGTGGGGCTGCGGGCGCCAAAGGCGCGGGCTTCGCGGTTGGAGCGTGCTATTAAAAATGTAGCTGGTTCAGCAAGCTCTACGGCGGCTACACCCACTTTTAGTCCTAAATTCTTAAGTTGGGCGTGGTTGGGGGTGAGTTGCAGCACGGTGTCCACACTGTCAAGCAGCAGGCTGAACCAGACGGGGCCGTTGTCCAAAATTTGCGCGGCGATGATGTGCTGGGCTTGCAGGCCGAGGGCTTGCGCTACTTGGGCCAGCAATTCGGGGCTGGGGGTGCTGCGTTTTAGAAGAGGGGCGGCAAAGGCGAGGCGCTGGGTTTGGGAATTGCGCTGGATTTTGATGAGGCCGACGGCGCATTCTTGTAAAAATTCTGTTTGCTGTTTGGGGCTCGCCTCCAGCCACGCGTGGCAGGTGCCCAGGGTGGGGTGGCCGGCAAAGGGGAGTTCGGTGGTAGGGGTGAAGATGCGCAATCGGTAGTCGGCCCCGGCTGCCAGGCCCTCGGGTGTGGGCGGCAGCACAAAGCTGGTCTCGGACAGGTTGGTCCAATTCGCGAAATGCTGCATGTCCTCGGTTGACAAGCCTTCGCCATCCAGCACCACAGCCAGGGGGTTGCCCAGGTAGGGGGTGGCGGTGAAGACGTCAACTTGTTTGAAGGGGCGGGTTTTCATGGTCAAAGTCAGCGGCTTGCACCGTCAGGTTGGGGGGCGAGCTTTCGCTCAGGCTTTCAGTTGCGCAGCGTAGGCTTTGAGCCCGGCGGCCAGGGCGGTGACGCCTTGGTGAATTTCATCCACGCTGGGGGTGACAAACGACAAACGCAGGGTGCGGGGGTCGCTGTGTCCGGCATAAAAAGGCGCGCCCGGCACAAAGGCCACGTTTTGCGCCACCGCAAAAGGCAACAAATCCACCGCGCTCATGCCCTTGGGCAGACGCGCCCACAAGAACATGCCGCCTGCGGGTGAGTTCCAGGTGAGGGTTGATTCCGCATCGCCAGCCGGGAATTCACGAGCCAGGGCTTCCAGCATGGCGTCGCGTTGCGACTTGTAGAGTGCGCGGATGGTGGGCACATGTCGGTCCAGAAATCCGCCTTTCATCACCTCGGAGATCAGGCGCTGGTTGAAGCCGGGGCTGTGCAGGTCGGCGGC
>CAIMHL010000555.1 GCA_903840825.1 uncultured beta proteobacterium | reverse complement strand
GCGTGTTTTGTAAAAACGGGCGGCCCACAGCCATTTGTCGATGCGCAGTTTTTCCATGGGGTGTGGTTCTTAAAGTGCTTTTTCGATGGCTGAGACCAGCGCTTTGCTGTTCGGCGCCACGTCACTGGCAAAGCTGGCCAGTACCTTGCCGTTGCGGTCAATCAGGTATTTGTGAAAGTTCCACTGCGGCGTTTTGCCGGTGGCTTTGGCCAGCGTGTCGTAAAGCGCGTTGCGCTTGGCGCCCACCACCACGGCTTTTGAAAACATCGGGAATTTCACGCCATAGGTGTTAAAGCAAAAGTCGGCAATTTCTTTGGCAGAGCCAGGCTCTTGTTGGCCAAAATCGTTGCTGGGAAAGCCCAGCACCACCAGGCCCTTGCTTTGGTATTTGACAAACAACTCTTCTAGCCCTTGGTATTGGCTGGTGAAGCCGCAGTAGCTGGCGGTGTTGACCACCAGGGTGACCTTGCCTGCGTATTGGCACAGGTTTTGGGGCGCTTCGTCTTGCAGGCGGTTGAATTTGTGCTGAAGGATGGCGGGGCAGGCCAAGGCTGTGGGCGCGGCAGCATCCAGGGGCGTTGGCGCTGGTGTTGGCGTAGCGGCTTGGGCAGAGGTGGCCCAGATGCCCAGGCATGCGCTGGCGAGCAGACCGGTTAATGGCGTTGTTGTGGTTTTTTTCACGTTCGTATTCTCTGGAGATTTTGGATTTTTTGTAGTTTATCGGGCTTCAGGCAGGCCTTTGTTCGTGGCCCGAATGCCCTTTGCTAATGGTGCGGCGTCAATTCAAGGGGCAAACGCACGGTGGCGTCCAGCCCGGTGAGGTGGCCCTCTTCAAACCGGTTGTCAAGGCTGATGCTGCCCTGCAAGGCCTGCACAATTTCAAGACAAATAGCCAAGCCCAAGCCGGAGCCCGAACGCGCTGCTCCCGCTGAAAAGGGCTGAAACAAGCGCTGGCGCAAATCATTCGAGATGCCTGGCCCGCTGTCGCTGATAAGCAGGGTGACTTGCTGCGCGTCTGCCTGCAGTGTCACCTTGAGCGCGCCCGCCTCAAGGGTGTATTGAGTGGCGTTGTGCAGCAGGTTGCGTGAGAGTTCGCGCAGCATCCAGTCGTGGGTGGTGATGGGTGCCGGGTGGGTGCTGATTTCAAAATCAAGGTTTTTGGCCGCGATCAGGGGCGACACATCCAGTGCCACCTCCCGCAGAATCACGGCCCAGTCCACCGGGCTGGGCGCAGCTTGTTGCACCAGTTGGGCGACTTTGGCCAGACTGAGCATCTGGTTGGCCAGCACGGTGGCGCGGTTCACGGTGCCGCTGATTTCTTGCAAAGCCTGGGTGGGCTCAACATCGCCACGCAAGGCCGACTGGACCTGAACTTTCAACACCGCCAAGGGCGTTCGCAGTTGGTGGGCTGCATCGCGTACAAAGCGTTTTTGGTTGGCGAGTAAATGCTGCAAGCGGCCCATGAGGTGGTTGGTCGCCTCTAAGAGCGGCACCAGCTCAGCGGGGGCTTGGTGTGAGGTGAGGGGCGTTAAATCATCCTCGGTTCTAGCCTCCAATTGGGCACTTAAGCGGCGTACCGGGCGTGTAGCGCGTTGCACCACCGCCACCACCACCAGGGTAATGACGCAGACCAGCGCGAGTTGACGCCACAAGGTGTCGATCAAAATTTGGCGTGCCAAGGTGCGCCGCAGCTCCAAAGTCTCAGCCACTTGCACCACGGCCATGACGCGCGCCTTGTTCATGGCCACCGGCTGTAACAGCACCGCCACGCGCACCGGGTCGCCACGGAAAGTGTCGTCATAAAAATCGACCAGCGCCGCGTAGGGGCCCAGGTCAGGCAGGCGGCCATGCCATTCAGGCAAGTCTTCAAAACCGTCAATCAAATCGCCGTGCGTGCTGGTGATGCGGTAGAACATGCGGCTGCGGTTGTCGGCCTCAAAAGTTTCCAGCGCAGCATAGGGCACGTTGGCGCGTAAGGTGGCCTGGTCGCCTTCACCATCAGCGCCAATGTGTTCGCCAATCGATTTGGCCGAGGCCAGCAGGGTGCGGTCATAAGCGGTGTTGACCGCGCCCAAAGCCTGGCGGTAAAGGCTGGCGGTGTCCAACACAATGAACACCCCGATGGGCAACAAAATGCCCAGCAGCAGGGTGCGGCGCAAGGACCAGGCTTGTTTGGCCAAAGGCAGGTCTGGCGTCATAGCGGGTCGGGGATTTTGAGTAAATAGCCCAAACCCCGCAGCGTCATCAAAGTAGTCCCGGTGGCGCTGAGTTTTTTGCGCAAGCGGTAGGCCACCACTTCCACCGCTTCATATTGCACCGCCACTTCACCCGGAAACACCAGTTCAAAGAGGCGTTCTTTGCTCACGGCATGGCCGGGGCGCACCAGCAGGGCTTTCAAAAAAGCCAGTTCGCGGGGGGTGAGCACCAGCAGTTCACCCAAATGGTAAATCGAGTTGCTATTTTTATCGTAGCTTATTAAGCACGTCTCTATTGGTCTAGAGGCTGATTCGGCGCTATTTTCCGCAGGACGTCGGTGCAGAGCGCGTATCCGGGCCTCTAACTCGTCCAGGTCAAAGGGCTTGGGCAGGTAATCGTCGGCGCCGGCGTTGAGCCCCTGCACCCGGTCGCCTACGGTGCCGCGCGCCGTCAGGATCAAGACCGGTGTGCGCAGGCCTTCTTCGCGGGCTTGGCGCAGGATGTGCAGGCCATCGCGTCCAGGCAGGCTTAAATCCAGCAACACCACATCGGGCTGTAGAGCCCGCCACTGCCGAAGGGCACTTCGGCCGTCTTCGCACACCTCAACCGCCCAGTCCAAGCGGGCGAAGACCCGGCAGAGCGAGGTGTTCAAGGCAACGTCGTCTTCAACCAGCAGTAGTTTCATGAAAATTGTCCGGACGAGACCCTTATGGAGGGGAGGGGCTCTGGCCCCGCCTTGGGGCGCTTAGTAGCTACCGATGTAGTCCTTTTTGCCCACTTCGACGCCGTTGTGGCGCAGGATGACATAGGCGGTGGTGGTGTGAAAAAAGAAGTGCGGCAGGCCGTAATTGAGCACGTAAGACTGGCCGGAGAAGCGTTTTTCTTTGGGCGTGCCAGCCTGGGTCACGATCTCGCGGGTGGCGGCGTCTTCAAACAGCGCCATGTCCAGGGAATCCATAAAGGCCAGCACGGTGTCTAGGCGGGCTTGCAGGTCGGCAAAACTTTGCTCGTCGTCGGCCAGCTTGGGCACCTCAACACCGGCCAGGCGGGCTGAGACGCTTTTGGCGAAGTCGCTGGCCACTTGCACTTGGCGCAAAAGGGGGAACATGTCAGGGAACAAGCGCGCTTGCAGCAGGGCGTTGGGGTCAATCTTCTTATCAACCGTGTGCGCTTCGGCTTTGCTCAGCACGGTTTTGAGGCCGCCCAGCATTTGCTTGAAGACGGGGAGGGAGGCGGTGTAGATAGCGTTGGTCATGATTTTTGTGCTGAAAAGATTAAATGGCAGCCAGGCGCCACAGTGAGGTCACTTCTTTGGCTCGGGCGTCGTGCAAGGCGTCGGTGGTGTCGGCAGTTTTGGGGTGCAGGGGTTTGGCGTCGATGCGGCTCACCACTTTGAGGCCATTGGCCTCAAAGGCGGCCAGCAGTTCTTCGCGGGTGCGCAGGCCCAGGTGCTCAGCTAGGTTGGACAAAATCAGCCAGCCTTCGCCTTTGGGCACCAGGTGCGAGGTCAGGCCTTTCAGAAAGCCGGAGAGCATACGGCCGCCTTCGTCATACACCGAGTGTTCCAGCGGCGAGCTGGGGCGCGCGGGCAGCCAAGGCGGGTTGCACACAATGAGGGCGGCGCGGCCCTCAGGGAACAAGTTGGCTTGCACCACCTGCACTTTGTCTTTCATGCCTAGGCGCTCCAGGTTGTCTTTGGCGCAGGCTATGGCACGGGGGTCCTGGTCGGTGGCGACCACTTGGTCAACGCCTCGGCGCACCAGCACGGCTGAGAGCACGCCCGTGCCGGTGCCGATGTCAAACACCAGCAAGGAAGTTTGTCCGGCCAATTTTTTGGGCAAGTGAACGGTAGCTACCAAATGGATGTACTCGCCCCGCACGGGCGAGAACACGCCGTAGTGCGGGTGAATGCGGTTGTGCGGTGGCTCACCCAGTGCAGGAATCTCCACGCCCACGCGGCGCCACTCATGCGCGCTGGTGATGCCCAGCAACTCGCGCAGCGAAGCCACCGAGTTGCCTTGTGATTCATCCGCAGTTCCCCAGGCCTCCGAGCAGGCCACCTTAGCATCGGGGGCGCGGCGCAGGGGAATGCTGTAGTCGGCGTTAAAGGGAATCAGCAATTGGCCCAACATGCGGGCGCGTTGTGATTGAGATAAGCGGTGCAGGTGAAAGGCATCGGCCAGAGATACTTCTTGCGAGGCTTTCTTGCGCTTGCGGGCCGGCACCTGGTCAGCGCGTCGGGCCAGGGCTTTAAGCAGCTGCTTGGCATTTTGAAAGTCGCCACGCCACAAAAGGGAGGTGCCTTCGCAGGCCAATCGGTAGGCCGTGTCGGCGTTGGTGGTGTCGTCCGCCAACATCACTTTTTTGGGCGGCGGAGCGCCACGCTCAGAGCGCCAAAGGGCCGAGCAAGGCAGGTCTGCCTCGGTCCAGTTAATGGTTTGGGCTGTGCTTGGCAGGGCGGAAACAGGGGAGGAATTAGGCATTGACTTGTTAAAACGCAAAAAATGAATACCGAGTGTTTTAACAGATCAACCCAAGCGTGGCGCAAATGCGTACTTTCCCTAGGCAAAAAAGCCCGGCCCGGACAGCCGTTTGACAGTTTGCCCGGTCAATATCAACGTGTTTTCCAACCAATAAGGAGATTGATGATGCGTCGCGCTACTTTTCTGAAATCCATGGCCGCACTGGCCGCCTCTGCCAGCCTGCCTATGTCCGCTCTGGCGGCTACCAGCCTCAAGATGATGATTCCGGCCAACCCCGGTGGCGGTTGGGACGGCACCGGCCGCGCTTTAGGCAAAGCCTTGTTGGAGGCCAAAGCCGCTGACACCGTCATTTATGACAACAAGGGCGGCGCTGCTGGTGCATTGGGCTTGGCCCAGTTTGTCAACAGCAGCAAGGGCGATCCCAACGCCATGATGGTCATGGGCGCTGTCATGTTGGGCGGCATCATCACCGGCAAACCAGCGGTCAATTTGAGTACCGTCACACCGCTGGCACGCCTCACCAGTGAGTACAACGTGTTTGTGTTGCCTGCCAACTCACCTTTCAAATCCATGAAAGAAGTGATTGAGCAACTTAAAAAAGACCCTGGCAGCGTCAAGTGGGGCGGCGGTTCGCGCGGCTCTACAGAGCACATTGCTGCGGCCATGATTGCCCGTGAAGCGGGTGTCGATGCCTCCAAGATCAACTACGTGGCTTTTCGGGGCGGCGGCGAGGCGACAGCCGCCATTTTGGGTGGCAACGTCACCATTGGTGGCAGCGGTTACAGCGAGTTTGCCGAATACATCACCGCAGGCAAGATGAAGGCGCTGGCCGTGACCTCAGGCACGCGCCTGAAGGGCGTCAACATCCCCACGCTCAAAGAGCAGGGCATCAACGTGGAAATTGGCAACTGGCGCGGTGTTTATGGCGCGCCTGGCATCACGCCCGCCCAGCGCAAGGCCTTGACGGACATGCTGCTCAAAGCGGTTAAAACCAAAGCCTGGGCAGAAGCCCTGGAAAAAAACAACTGGACACCCGCTGTCTTGAGTGGCGCCGAGTTCGAAAAGTTTGTCGATGACGACTTCGCCTCCCTGCGCGCCACCATGGTCAAGAGCGGCATGATCTAAGCCAGCCCCTGATCTGCCAACGCCGATGTTTGCCCCTGGGCACCACATCGGCGTTTTGACGATGGCCTTTTGTTTATTGAGTGAGATTTGCCCATGCGCCCACACCTGCCGCCCTCTTCGTCCCTGCATCTCCAAACCGCGGTTGGTTTGGGCGTGCTTTTGCTTGCTTTGGGCTTAGGGCTTGGCGCACTCACTATTCCGTCTGATGCCGGTTATGCCGGGGTTGGCCCCAATTTTCTACCTTGGGTGGTCTCAATCGCCTTGCTGTTGTGCGGGCTGACCATGCTCCACCACGCCCGCCAGGGTGGTTTTCGGCACATGGAGGAGGCCTCGGGTGTGCAGCCCTATTGGCCCGGCTTTGTCTGGATGTCGGCGGGCCTGCTGGCCAATGCCGCCTTGATTACCACCATCGGTTTTATTTTTAGCTGTACCTTGTGCTTTGTGATGGCCTCCCGTGGGCTGCGCATGGCGCAGGGGCAAACACCCGCAGGCTTTAAATCATGGGTCACCGACCTGATCACCGGCTTGCTGATCGCAGCGCCGGTGTATTGGATGTTTACGCAATTTCTGGCCATTAATTTGCCAGGCCTGACACAAAGCGGGTGGCTGTAATGATGGATATTTGGACGCAATTGCTGCAAGGCTTTGCCACGGCGGGCACGCCGGTTAATTTGCTGTGGGCCTTTGTGGGCTGTGCTTTGGGCACGGCCGTGGGCGTGTTGCCCGGCATTGGCCCGGCCACAGCGGTGGCCATGCTGCTGCCGATCACGGCCAAGGTTGAGGCCACGGCCTCGATGATTTTCTTTGCCGGCATTTACTACGGCGCCATGTACGGCGGCTCCACCACCTCCATTTTGCTCAACACGCCGGGCGAGACCGCCAGCATGGTGACCGCCATGGAAGGCAACAAAATGGCTAAAAGTGGCCGCGCCGGTGCTGCGCTGGCCACCTCGGCCATAGGCTCTTTTGTGGCGGGCACTATAGCCACGGTGCTGGTCACGCTGTTTGCGCCGGTGGTGGCGGAATTTGCCGTCAAGCTGGGGCCACCTGAGTATTTCATGCTGATGCTGTTGGCTTTCACCACGGTCAGCGCGGTGCTGGGGCAAAGCACGGTGCGCGGCCTGACCGCCTTGTTTGTTGGTTTGGCGGCTGGTTTGGTGGGCATGGACCAGATCACCGGCCAGGCGCGCTACACCGGTGGTGTGCCGGAGTTGCTCGATGGGGTGGAGATTGTGCTGGTGGCCGTGGGCTTGTTTGCCGTGGCCGAGGCCTTGCATGCCGTACTGTTTGAGGGCCGGGTTGACGAGTCTCAAAACCGCATGAGCCGCGTCACCATGACCCGCTCTGACTGGCGCCGCTCCTTTCCCGCCTGGCTGCGCGGCACCGCCATCGGCGCACCTTTTGGCTGCATACCTGCAGGGGGCACCGAGATACCGACATTTTTGAGCTACGCCACCGAGAAAAAACTGGCCAAAGGCTCACACAACGACGAGTTTGGCAAGCAAGG
>CAIMHL010000554.1 GCA_903840825.1 uncultured beta proteobacterium | reverse complement strand
TTTTTGAACTGGATCGAGACCCACATCGACGCCCTGATGGCCCGCGACCCGGTGGCGCTGGCCCATGCGGTCAAACGCAGCTGCGAAATCAAGGCCTGGGTGGTGGGCCAGGACGAACGAGAATCGGGCTTGCGCGCCATCCTCAATTTTGGCCACACCTTTGGCCACGCCATCGAGTCGGGCCTGGGCTATGGCGAGTGGTTGCACGGCGAGGCGGTAGGTTGCGGCATGGTGATGGCCGCGCATCTGTCAAAACAATTGGGCTTGGTGGACGCAGCTTTGGTTGAGCGATTAACAACGCTGATTGAAAAAGCCGGTTTGCCCATCAAAGGCCCGAAGTTGTCGGAGTCCGACAATGCTGGGCGTTACCTTGAATTGATGCAGGTGGACAAAAAAACTGAGGCCGGCGCCATCAAGTTTGTCGTCATCGACGGCCCCGCCAGCGCGGCTATTCGTTCAGCACCGGAGGCCACTGTGCGCGCGGTGATTGATGGGTGCTGCGCTTGAGCGTTGGATAAGCGTCAGTGACGTGTGAGCCAGCAGGTCCTGAAAACGCAAGGTTCTCAAGGACAAGCAGCCACTTGATGAGAACTGTCAATACCTGATTTAGCCCAGTCTTCAAACTCGAAAAAATTAAACGTTTACTTACACATGTAAGCAAACCCGCAAAATTTTTTTGGGGAAAAGATGAATCTTTTTTGTAGACCTGGCTCGGTCAAAACGGTTGTGAGTGGCTTTGTTATTTTTATAACGGCGTGTGCATTGGTTGGTTGCGGCGGTGGCGATGGGTATGCTGGCAACAGCAATTCGGTTCTGCAAGTTGCCTCAACGCCTTTGTTCACAACAGCGCCGAGCAGCATCATGATTGCAACCGGTGCTGAGCCTTCCTATGGCATAGGCGGGGGGACTGCACCTTTCAAGGTCATCAGCAATGACGTGAGTGTTGCCACCTTAACCGTCACTGACAAGGCGTTCACCCTGAAGGGCGTCAAAGGGGGAGCGGCAACGCTTATATTGAGCGATGCAGCGGGCAGTACGAAATCCATAGAGGTCACGGTAACCCCAGCCGCCACCACGCCCATGCTGGTCACCCCGGCGGTGGCATCAGCCAGCGTCGGAGACGTTTTATTCTTTAGAGTGAGTGGCGGTGCGCCTACCTACGAGGTGTTGGTCAATAACACCAGTATCGCCAGTACCACCACCGCCAGGGTGGATATCAGTGCAGGTACTTTTTCACTTAATTTGCTCAAGGTGGGAAGCACCACAATCGCTATTACGGACGGTTTGGGGCAGACGCAGACCGTGACCCTCACAGTCGATGCCGCTATCGCCAAGCTCCGTTTGGCACCCAGTGCGCTGACGATTGACGAGAATTTCAAGGGCAACATTGCATTCAGTATTTACGGCGGAGCATCGGACGCGACTTACACTTTCTTTACCAGCGATCAGGCGCTTTTCAGTACACCGCCACCCATCGCAAAGACGACCGCGACAATGGATACCTTTTTGGCAGGTTTGGGTACGGCGGGGAGCCGCTGTATTTTTCCCAACAACTTCGCCCCCGCCAATATCACTGGTATCTACGATGTCCAAATCACGGTGGTTGACCAAACAGGTGCCTCGGCCGTTAGCGTGATCAGCATTCGCGATAATGCGGGAGGATGCCTCTGATTTGACGACCCATTTCAGGGTTTTCGCCTGAAGCTGGCTCGCCAGTGAGGCAATGCAATTGGGGCACGGTGTGCCCCAATTGCATTTTTGCTATGTTAATAATAGCTGGTTAAGCAAGTCCA
>CAIMHL010000553.1 GCA_903840825.1 uncultured beta proteobacterium | reverse complement strand
TTGGACACTGCCAAGTGAATGACAGCTTTATGGAACCTCGATGGTAAAAATATTTCTGTTGCCCGAAAGCTGCCCCCCGTGAGTACCCGCAGTTGGTCGTCCAAAGACAGTTGGCACCACCATGTGCTTGCCCAAAACTTGACGTTCGCGGCTTCAACAAGTCGGGCTGCTGGACAACTGACCATCGCGAACGTTAACAACGCGCCCATTGCCTTCATCGACGGCCTTGCGGGGCGGAGTTACCCAGCTATGTATTTAAATTCGAAACGGCAGCTCAGTTTTTCAAGTTTGACAACTCCAAATATGATACGGTAAAATGCCGTATCACTTTTGGAGTTGTCATGACAGCAGTTGCCCGTTTTGATCTGAAGCTTGACGCTGACGATAAGGATCTTCTATCCCGTGCTGCGAGCCTTATGGGTACCACTATGGCATGTTTTGTCCGCAGTGCAGCCAAAGAGAAAGCACAAACCCTTTTGGAGCAGGAGTCGCGGGTAACGCTCTCCAAAAGAGATTTTCTTGCTCTCAATGCAGCGATCCATGGCGCATTCAGTCCGAACCTGGCGCTTCAGGGTGCGCTGACGGCTGCGGCAAAGGTCAAGCGTGCTTGAAGAGCAGGTTTTTGATGCCAAGTTGCACAATCGAGTAGCTTTTCATTGTGGGGTGCCGGCCCTCGATGATTACTTGCACAAATACGCTGCACAGCAGAATTCAAAAGGGATTAGCGCCGTCTTTGTGTTGCTAGATGACGCTGTGCCAAGCAAGATTCTGGGTTTTTATACGCTCAGTGCGGCACAAATAGATGTTCAACAACTCAGTGACACTGAACGTAAAAAACTTCCTCGTTACCCGGTTCCGTGCTTTCGTATGGGGCGCCTGGCACGCGATATTGAAAATTGCAGAGCCGGATTGGGCGAGGTTCTGATCGGTTGTGCCGTTGACAGATGCCTGCGTGCTCGAAGCCTTGTTGGTGCCTATGCACTGCTGGTGGATGCAAAAGATGAAAAAGCGAAGTCGTTTTACGAGCGATACGGATTCATCCCTTGTATGGATGCGCCGATGACCCTTTACTTGCCGCTCGGTTGAGTTTGTCAAAGCAAGAGGCACTGGATCTTGCAATGACTGCTGTAGAGAAGTCTGTTCATCCAAGTACCGCTTCAAAGTTGAATTTTCAATGACTGCACTTGGTCGAGAAGAGTCATTCACTGCCAAAACTTCAATGTCGCCTCACACTTCGGACTGAAACGCATACAGCTTACGCAGCAGTTTTTCGACTCAAGCAACCTCTTTAAGCAGGAATTCAAAACTTGGTTATAAATATATGGCAAAGTTCAAAACTTGGTGAAATTTTTGTTCAAAACATTCTTTTCAACCAAACGCAACTACTTGATTTGTAACGAGGCTTGGTTCAAGACTTTATGAAACTCGACAGCAACAGAAAGTGTCTTTGATTGACCTGGAAATACCGCTCCGGGCTCAATTTGACACCAAACACAGAAATTGTTGTTTTTAAACGTCGCTTTACATACGCCGAACGGCGTAGATGTCGGTTTGACTCCAATGGCGCCGCCAACATGGCTTCAGCTCAAGGCAACGCGGGTGTTGCAACTTGGGGCCCAGGTCGTCAAACCTCTTCCCTGCAATACTTTGCCCCTGAAGTGAATGGTTTCAAGGCACAAGTGGCATTCAATGCTGAAGATTCTGACAACAAAGTCAATTACGCTATCGGCGTGACCTACACCGCAGGCCCTTTGTCTGCGGCTGTTACCGCGGAAACTGCACGCTTTGGGGCTTTAGGTTATGTACCTGCGGCCAACAGTTTTTCGTCAATTGCTGCTAGCTATGACTTCAAAGTCGATAAAGTGATGATCGGGTACGCAGACGGTTCAAATATCGAAACTACCTCAGGCTTGAACGTTGTTTACAAAGGCGCCACTATTGGTGTCGTGGCTCCAATTGCTGGATACAACGTCGATTTGAACTACAGCAAAAACAGCGAGAGCACTGCTGCTGCAACTGAGCTTTTTGTGAACCGTGAAGTTTACAAAAACACCTACGGCTATGCTGATATCGGCCATGCGGAAGCCAACGGCACGAAGGCCACGGCCTACGCCATCGGCGTGATCTACACGTTCTAAATTTGACTACTTCCCAAGCCGCCTGCGGCTTGGGCTGAATTCGAATCAAAAAACCCGCTGCGCGAAAGCCTGGCGGGTTTTTTTGTCTAAATATAAAATTCTCGCGCAGTTGCGAGGGTATTCCCCGAGGTTTAAATAGCCTACGGAGCTGTTTTGAGTGCCTCAGACCGTAGAATCATTTTTTATTGTTTTGACTGCCGCTGGGGCTTCTCCCAGCTAACCCAAGGATGATTTCATGAAGAAACTGCTGCTCGCACTGGCTATCGGTGCTGTCTGCGCCACCTCTTTTGCCCAAGGCAAAGACCTCAAGGTCGCCATTGATCCCACTTACGAGCCCTTCACCTTTAAAACAGCCGACGGCAAGCCCACCGGCTTTGACGTGGATATTGCCAGCGCCCTGTGCGAGCAAATCAAACGCAAGTGCGTTTTTGTAGAACAAGTCTGGGACAGCATGATTCCCGGCCTGCAAGCCAAGAAATACGACGTCATCATCAGCTCCCTGTCGATCACCGCTGACCGCCTCAAAGTGATTGACTTCACCGACAAGTACTACAACACCCCTAGCCGTGTGGTGCTCAAGAAAGACGTGAAGTACACCGGCCCCGCCTCCATCAAGGGCAAGAAAATTGGCGTGCTCAAAGGCAGTACCCAAGAAAAATACGCTATGGGCGAGCTCAAGACAGCCGGTGTTGAAGTGATTCCCTTCGAAGCCCAAGACCAGGTTTACCTCGACATCAAATCCGGTCGCCTTGATGGCACCGTGGCTGACTTTGTGGAAGTTAACGGAGGATTTTTGAGCAAGCCTGAAGGCAAAGACTACACGCTAGCAGGCCCCGAGTTGTTTACCGAGAAGTACTTTGGCACGGGCGTGGGCATTGGTTTGCGCAAGAGCGATGCGGCCCTCAAGACCGAATTGAACACCGCCATCAAAACCATCCGCACCAACGGCGCTTACAAGAAAATCAACGATAAATACTTCAAATTTGACGTGTACGGTAAGTAAGCCCCTAAAGCCCACCCATGAACGCCTATTACCTCGCTATTTTGCAAGGCTCGGTCATGACGGTGGGCGTCTCTTTGGCGGCGCTGCTGGTGTCGGTTGTTTTGGGGCTGGCAGGCGCTGCGGCCAAGCTCTCCGGGCGCCCCGCCTTGGTAGCGTTGGCCACGGTGTACACCACGCTGATTCGCGGCATTCCTGAGCTGGTGTTGATGCTGCTCATTTTTTATGGCGGCAGCATTGGCCTCAACCACTTGATGGAGTCGCTGGGCAGCGAGACGGTGATCGACATCAACCCCTTTGTGGCCGGGGTGCTCACCATTGGTTTTATTTACGGCGCTTTCATGACCGAAACATTTCGGGGTGCCATGCTGGCTATTCCCAAAGGGCAGGCCGAGGCTGCTTGGGCCTTCGGCATGAGCCGCAGCCAAACGTTTATCCGCATCACCGCACCGCAAATGGTGCGCTACGCCCTGCCCGGCTTTACCAACAATTGGCTGGTTTTGATCAAGGCCACGGCACTGGTGAGTTTGATTGGCCTGCAGGAAATGACCTATCTGGCCAAGCAAGCCAGTGCGGCTACGCGCTCGCCCTTTGTCTTCTTTCTATTTACCGCGGCCTTGTTTTTGATTTACACCACCGTATCGCTGATCGCACTCAAGAAACTCAATGCCCGCTTTAGTCTGGGCACCCAGCGGGTTCAACTCTGAATGAACTGGGCTGTTATTTTTGAGCCGCAAAACCTGGCGCTTTACGGCACCGGCATTTTGACGACGCTGGGGCTGCTGTTTTCATCGCTGGCTGTGGGTGCGGTGATGGCGCTGTTTTTTGCGCTGGCCCTCACAGGGCAGGTCGCCACACTGCGCTGGCTCGTGAGCGCCTACACCTATGTCATTCGCGGGACACCGCTGCTGATTCAGGTTTATCTTATTTACTACGGACTGGGCCAACTGGAGTGGATTCAGGCGCGCTGGGATTCGGTGTGGCCTTGGACGCACTTCAAAGAACCCTTCTTTTGCGCCCTGCTGGCCTTTAGCCTGAACACCGCTGGCTATACCGCCGAGATGCTGGCCGGTGCCATTAGGGAAACCAGCGCGGGCGAGATTGAAGCGGCGCAGTCGTTTGGCATGAGCCGCTTCAAGGTCTTGCTGCACATTGTGTTGCCCAGCGCCCTGCGCCGCACCCTGCCCGCCTACAGCAACGAAGTGGTGATGATGCTGCACAGCACCAGCCTAGCCAGCGCCGTGCCCTCGATGCTGGACGTGACCGCGGCGGCGAGTCGGATTTACTCGGACTACTACCTGCCGTTTGAAGCTTACCTGGCCGCAGCCAGTATTTACCTGGCGGCCTCCTTTTGCCTGATTGGGTTCTTTAAATTCAGCGAGGTGCGGCTGTTGGCTTACCTGGCCCCCCGAAAACACTGATCCCGCCTATGCAACGCATTGACCACCCTTTGCTGCCCCGTAGTCTGGGGAGCCAAACCACGCTCAGCAGCTTTCACTTTGGCACCCCCGGCCAGGGGCCTAAAGTCTATATTCAGGCCAGCTTGCACGCCGAAGAGCTGCCCGGCATGCTGGTGGCTCACCATTTGCGCGCCCTCTTGGAAAAAGCCGAGGCAGCGGGTGATATTAATGGGGAGCTAATTTTGGTGCCGGTGGCCAACCCCATTGGGCTGGCTCAGCGGCTGGACCACAAACCGATGGGCCGCTTTGACCTGGACAGCGGTGAGAACTTCAACCGCCAGTACCCGGACCTGGCTAGCGCCTTGGGGCCTGAAGTGCTCACGCGCTTGGGCGCAGACGCACAAACCAACGTCCACACCGTGCGCCAAGCGTTGCGCGAACACTTGGCGCAATCGACCCCGGCGACTGAGCTGCAAAGCATGCGCCACACGCTACTGACCCTGGCTTTTGATGCCGACAGCGTGCTCGACCTGCATTGCGATTGCGAGTCTGTGTTGCACTTCTACACCGACGAAGCCTGCTGGCCCCAATTGGCCCCGCTGGCGCATTACCTGAAAGCCGAGACCATTTTGCTGGCCAAAAACTCAGGCAGCGGCTCGTTTGACGAATGCTTGTCTGACGTGTGGTGCCAACTGGCTGAGGCCCTGAAAACCAAGGGCAGCAGCGCCCCACTCCCCCAAGGCTGCTGCACCACAACGGTTGAGTTGCGCGGTGAGCTGGATGTGAGCCACGCTTTGGCCGAAGCTGACGCCCAAGCCATCTTTAACTGGCTGAAACACGCTGGGGTGATTGGTGGCCCAACAGCCCCCAAAGTTCCACCCGCTTTATGTCAACCCACACCGCTGGCCGGTTCCGAGACCGTGAAAGCGCCCAACCCCGGCTTGGTGGTGTTTGCCGCACAAGTAGGTGACTATTTAAAAATAGGTGATTTGGTGGCCGAGGTCATCGACCCAATTGCCAACCAGACGCATCGGGTACTGGCCAGCGTGGACGGCGTCCTATACGCCCGTATTCGCGACCGTTTTATCAGCACCGGGGGCGAACTGGCCAAGATTGCCGGGGCCACGCCCTTTAGAACCGGCCAATTGCTGGGCGCCTGACCCGCACCCTCACCTTTGGTGCTTCAGCCCTTTTCTCCACTTTGACCTTTGCCACTTGAATTGACCCATGACCGCGCCCACCAAACTCCAGGTTGAGAACATTTTTAAGCGCTACGGCAGCCAAGAGGTGCTCAAAGGCGTGTCCCTGACCGCACGCGCAGGCGATGTCATCAGCATCATCGGCAGCTCGGGCTCGGGCAAGAGCACGTTTTTGCGCTGCATCAACTTGCTGGAAAAACCGAACCAGGGCCGCATTGTGGTGGCCGGTGAAGATCTCAAACTACGCGCCAACGCCAAAGGTGAACTCGAAGCCGCTGACGAGCCACAGCTCCAGCGCATACGCACCAAGCTAGCGATGGTATTTCAGCATTTCAACCTGTGGGCGCACCTCACCGTGCTGCAAAACATCATCGAAGCGCCCGTGCATGTGCTGGGGGTTGACAGGGACACCGCCATTGCCATCGCCCGCAAATACCTGGCCACGGTGGACCTGGTGGGCATGGAAGACCGCTACCCCGCCCACATGAGCGGCGGGCAGCAACAGCGAGTGGCCATTGCCCGCGCGCTGGCGATGGAGCCCGAGGTGATGCTGTTTGACGAACCCACCAGCGCCCTGGACCCCGAGCTGGTCACCGAAGTGCTCAAGGTCATGAAAAACCTCGCGCACGAGGGCCGCACGATGGTGGTCGTCACCCACGAGATGGGCTTCGCCCGCGAAGTGGCCAACCACCTGATTTTTCTGCACCAAGGCCGCATCGAAGAAGAAGGCAACCCCGCCCTGGTGCTGGCCAACCCCAAAAGCGAACGGCTGGCGCAATTTCTATCGGGAAGTTTGAAATAAGACGTTAAGCTGCAGCGCCCAGTACTGTCAGCCCGCCCACATACGGCTGCAAAGCAACAGGCACAGACACCGAGCCATCGGCGTTTTGGTAGTTTTCCAGCACGGCGACCAAGGTGCGACCTACGGCTAAACCAGAGCCGTTGAGGGTATGGACGAGTTCGTTTTTGCCTTGGGCATTTTTAAACCGCGCTTGCAGGCGGCGGGCTTGGAAGGCTTCGCAGTTGGAGATGGAGCTGATCTCGCGGAAGGTGTTTTGGGCGGGCAGCCACACCTCGAGGTCATAGGTTTTACTGGCGCCAAAGCCCATGTCGCCGGTGCATAAACTCATCACGCGGTAAGGCAAGCCCAGCTTTTGCAAAATGGCTTCTGCGTGGCCGACCATGACTTCGAGCGCTTCGTAGCTGGTGTCGGGGTGAACGATTTGCACCATCTCCACTTTGTCAAACTGGTGCTGGCGAATGAGCCCGCGCGTGTCGCGCCCGGCGCTGCCAGCCTCAGACCTGAAACACGGCGTGTGGGCCGTAAGTTTGATGGGCAGGTCGGCCTCTGGGGTTACGACGTCGCGCACAAAGTTGGTTAGTGGCACTTCGCTGGTGGGAATCAAATAGAGCGCGGTGAGGTCGGGGGCGGCTTCGCCCTCTTGCCCGCCTTTTTTGGCCGCAAACAGGTCGCCCTCAAACTTGGGCAGCTGGCCGGTACCGCGCAGGCTTTCGCCGTTGACGATGTAAGGCGTGTAGCACTCGGTGTAGCCGTGTTCTTCGGTTTGCACGTCCAGCATGAATTGCGACAAGGCGCGGTGCAGGCGGGCAATCGGCCCTTTCATCACGGTAAAGCGTGAACCGGTGAGCTTGACGCCCATCTCAAAATCCAGCCCCAACGGTGTCCCCAGATCGACGTGGTCTTTCACCTCAAAGTCAAAAGCCTTGGGTGCGCCCCAGCTGCGCACCAACACGTTGCCGTGTTCATCCGCGCCCACCGGCACGCTTTCGTGCGGCAAGTTGGGCACTGCCAACAGCAGCACTTGCAGCTCGGCCTGAATTTGCTCCAGGCGGGCGGCAGAGGTTTCCAGCTCCACCTTGTAGCCTGCCACCTCGGCCATCACGGCGTCTGACTCGGCCTGCCCGGCGGGGCCTTTGGCTTTGAGCATGCCGATTTGCTTGCTGAGCGAATTGCGCTTGCCTTGCAGCTCTTCAGTACGCATTTGAATGGTTTTGCGCTCAGCCTCCAGCGCGGTGAAGGCGTCCACATTCAGGAAGGCTTGGGGGGATTTACGGGTCTCAAGGCGCGCAATGGCCAAATCGAGGTCTTTTCGGAGGAGGGTAATGTCTAGCATGGGCGTGATTGTAATTTTTAAGGGTTTTATAGAACTTGACGCGGCGTCACAAAGACTTGGGCACGGCCAAAGAGGCGGGGTCGAGGTTGGCGCCGCAGATGATGAGACACACTTTCTCGTCTGCGCGTGGAACATAAGCGCCACATTGCAAGGCTGCCAGCCCCAGTGCCGCAGCGGGCTCCACGGCCAATTTCAGTTCTTGCCAGAGCCACAACTGAGCCGTGCGAATGGCGTCATCTGAGAGCAGTAAAGCGTCTTTGACATGGGCTTGGGTCACCGACCAGGCGATATCGCCAATGCGCTTGGCCCCGAGCGAGTCGGCCGCTACGCCACTGACCGCGACATCCACCGGCTGACCCGCTTGGCGGGCGGCAAACAAGGTGGGGGCCAACTCCGGCTCTAGCGCCACCACGCGGCTGCGGCTCTCAAACCAGGCCGCAATGCCACCAATCAAGCCGCCCCCACCGACGCTCACCAAAACGCTGTCGGGCACGCCGCCTTGCGCTTCAATCTCAGCGCCCAGCGTGCCCGCACCGGCCACCACTTCGAGCTGGTCGTAGGCGTGCATGAGCAAGGCTCCACTCTCTTTTTGGCGGGCAAGGCAAGCCTCAAACGCTTGCGAATAAGCCGCGCCAATGACCACCACCTCGGCCCCCAGTTCCCGCAAACGCGCTCGCTTGGCTTCACTGGACACCTCAGGCACAAACACTTCGCAGCGCACTTTTAAAGCTTGCGCCGCCGCTGCGGTGGCAATGCCCGCGTTACCGCCCGAGGCAATGACGACACCGCTCTCGGGAATGTCATGGGAAATCATACGGTTCAACATGCCCCGCGCCTTGAAACTGCCGCCCACCTGCAACTGCTCCAGCTTGAGCCAGACTTCAGCACAGTTCAACCCCAAAGCTTGACCAGACAACTTCCACAAAGGCGTTTTACGCAAAAAGTAGCTGTAACGCCCGTCTATATTGCTATAGCAGCTATTGATAGTAGAGCGATTTATCTGGATGGTGTTCATAAAAATCAACCTTTCATGCGCCCAAACCCGTCATTACGAGCGTAGCGCGGCAAGATGGACTGCCGCGCTTCGCTCGCAATGGCGAGGGGAAGGAATTGCAGCGATCACAACCTCAATCACTCAGTTGAGCTGCTGCCAGGTCCGGCAACCGAGGCATCCAGCTTCAAGCCTTTGGGCAGGGGGAACTTGATGGTTTCTTCGATGCCGGACATTTTGCGTACCGACACGGCGCCCAGTGCCTTGATGCGGTCGATCACCTGGCGCACCAAAATCTCGGGCGCTGAGGCCCCAGCGGTCAGGCCGACGCGCTGGCGGCCTTCAAACCAGACCGGTTGAAGCTCGTCAGCATGGTCCACCATATAGCTTTCGGTGCCCAGTTTGCGGGCCAACTCGGCTAGGCGGTTGCTGTTGGAACTGGTGGGGCTGCCCACCACAATCAGCACGTCCACCTGCGGGCTCATCACCTTGACGGCGTCTTGGCGGTTTTGAGTGGCGTAGCAAATGTCTTGCTGCTTGGGCTGGCGGGCGTTGGGGAAACGCAGCTTGATGGCCGCTGCAATCTCGGCGGCGTCGTCCACGCTGAGGGTGGTTTGCGTCACCACGGCCAAGCGCTCGGTCTGCAAGGGCTGCACTTTGGCCACGTCGGCCACGTCTTCCACCAGATGGATGCCGCTGTCCAACTGGCCCATCGTGCCCTCCACCTCGGGGTGGCCTTTGTGGCCAATCATGATGAACTCATAACCCTCTTTGTGCAGCTTGGCCACCTCTACGTGCACCTTAGTCACCAGCGGGCAGGTGGCATCAAAAATCTGAAACCCCCGGGCAATAGCCTCGTCCTGCACCGCGCGGCTGACGCCGTGGGCTGAGAAAATGAGCGTGGCATCGGGCGGAACGTCGCTGAGCTCTTCAATAAAAATGGCACCCTTGGCCTTGAGGTCGTTCACCACGTAGGTGTTGTGCACGATCTCATGGCGCACGTAAATGGGCGCGCCAAATTTCTCGAGCGCGCGCTCCACGATCTCAATGGCGCGGTCGACCCCGGCGCAAAAGCCACGGGGCTCGGCCAGCAAAATCTCTTGCGGGGGTGTGGTGACTGAAGTGGCGTTCATAGAATGCCGATCACTTGCACTTCAAACGTCACGGGCTGGCCGGCCAGCGGGTGATTGAAGTCAAACAACACGGCCTCGCCTTTTTCATCGCTGCGCAGTTGCTGCACCGAGCCGGCAAACTGGCCTTTGCCATCAGGTGTGGGGAATTGAACCACATCGCCCACGGCGTATTGGGCATCGGCGTCACCCATCTCGGTCAGCACTTTGCGGGCCATCCACTGGAGCATATCGGGGTTGCGATCGCCAAAGGCTGTCCCGCCGGCCAACTCAAACGTGGTGCGACTGCCCTCAGCCAGCCCCAGCAAATGAGCCTCAACAGCGGGCGACAACTCACCGGTGCCTAGCGTGAGCGTGGCGGGTTTGCCCTCAAAGGTGTTGATCACGTCCCCAGCAGGCCCGGCCATGCGGTAGTGCAGCGTGAGAAACGAGCCGGCTTGAACCGTAGCGGTGTTGGTGATCATGAGAATCCCGAGTGAAATGCTTGATAAGAAGGTGCCATCGGCATTTGGGGCCAATTGGCGAATAAACTGCCCTATTCTAAAAGCCTCACCCATGCCCTTAAAAGACCTCCCCCCTGACGCCCGCCCGCGTGAAAAACTGCTGGCACGCGGCCCCGGCGCCCTGAGCGACGTGGAACTATTGGCTATTTTGCTGCGCACCGGCATCCAGGGCAAAGGCGTGCTGCAGATGGCGCAAGAGCTGCTGCAACTCAAAACCGCAGGCAACGCGCAAGACGGTTTTGACGGCATTGCCGGCCTGCTGCACGCCACCGCCGATGATTTAAAACCCATCAAAGGGCTCGGGCCAGCCAAGCGGGCCGAAATTGTGGCGGTGCTGGAGCTATCGCGCCGGGCCATGGCCCAGCAACTCAAAGAACGTACGGTGTTTGCCACGCCGGACGCGGTGAAGCATTACCTGCAGCTGCACCTATCAGCCCGGCCCCATGAGGTGTTTGCGGTGCTGTTTTTGGATGTGCAAAACCGCTTGCTGGCGATGGAGGAACTGTTTCGCGGCACACTCACCCAGACCAGCGTGTACCCGCGCGAGGTGGTGCTGCGCGCCCTGCACCACCAGGCCAGCGCCGTGGTGTTGGCGCACAACCACCCCAGCGGCTCGGTGCAACCTTCACGCGCCGATGAGGCGCTGACGCAGACTTTAAAAACAACCCTAGCGCTGATCGATGTGCGGGTGCTCGACCATGTGATCGTCGCCCCGGGCGAAGCGCTTTCTATGGCAGAGAAGGGACTAATGTGAGCAAACCCAGCGTCAAAATCAACAGCTTGGGTGACCTGAAGCAGGTCAAGCGCGAGATTGAAGCCCAAGCGCTCAAGGCGTCACAAATTGCCGCACAACTTGTCATCGAGCGGCGCAAGACCGCCAGTGAAAAAGACCTCTTCATTCGCGCAGCAGGCAAAGTGCAGCCCATGCCCGACCGGCGTCGAGTGGTTTTAAAAAAAGATCCACCCCCACCCCAGCCTATGCAGTACCAACTGGACGAGCAGGCGGTGTTGATCGAGGCGATCAGCGACGAATTTGATGTAGGCACCTTGCTGGATGTGGATGAAAACCTGAGTTTCAGGCGGCCCGGCATTGGCATTGATGTGGCGCGCAAACTGCGCCGGGGCGATTGGTCAATACAGCGGCAAATTGACCTGCACGGCTTGCGCCGTGATGAGGCGCGTGAAAAATTGAGCTTCTTCATTCGTGAAGCCTTCAAACAAGGCATTCGCTGTGTGCGTGTGGTGCACGGCAAGGGCTTGGGCTCACCCGGCAAAGCGCCGGTGCTCAAAAGCCGGGTGCACAGTTGGTTGGTGCAAAAAAATGAGGTACTGGCCTTTGTGCAAGCAAAACCGGCCGATGGCGGCGGCGGCGCACTGGTGGTGCTGCTGATGGGGTCACGAGGGTAGTCTATGAGCTTGCAATCTGTTCGCGATTTCTTTATAGCCCGCCAGCTGGAGTTCCCCATCATTGAGCTGGACGTGAGCACGGCCACCGTGGCCTTGGCGGCACAGGCGCATGGCGTGGAGCCGGGGCGAATTGCCAAAACATTGGCCTTTCGCTTGGGTGACGGACGGGTGATTTTGCTGGTAGCCAGTGGCGACCGGCGCATCGACAACCAAAAATTCAAGCTTGCCTTTGGCAAAGGCAAGATGCTGGCCGTGGAAGAAGTGGCTGAACTCACCGGCCATCCGGTGGGTGGTGTGTGCCCGTTTGGTTTGGCGCAGCCGCTGGCAATTTACCTGGACACGTCGCTGCAAAGTTATGACCTGGTGTTGCCCGCCGCAGGGGCCACCCACAGCGCGGTGCGAATCAGTCCCGCACAAATGGCCGATGTGACGCAGGGTGAGTGGGTGGAGGTTTGCCAAGCGGCCCCTGCGCCTGTAGATTTTTAGGAAATACGCTTCTAACGACCTATCAACGTGCTTAAGCAGCTATCAATTAAATAGCATTTTTTCATTTGGAGACATGTCTGAACCGTTGAGATGAAGTCACTTCGGTACTCAGGCCGACGTGGCACTCAGCGCCGTTCGTGTCCTCCGCCCTGTAGGGCTCCTCCTTTACCTCACCGCGCTGAGCGCCACGCCGTCCTGAGTCCTGAGACGTTGTTGGTGATCAAAGGTTGTTGAGTCATTGCGCACCAACAGTGCTGACTGCCGATGCCACTGGGGTGAATGCTGCAGCGGAATCAAGGA
>CAIMHL010000552.1 GCA_903840825.1 uncultured beta proteobacterium | reverse complement strand
TCGACCCTGCTCACGCTGGTGGTCATTCCTGTGCTGTATTACGCCCTTTACCGGCGCCGCATGGAATAGCCATTGGGGGCGACGCTTTCTTTTTTATCAACTTAGGAGTTTTTTTATGACTGTTCAACGTTACATCCTCGTTTTTGCCGGTGCCTTCATCATGATTTCTCTGGCGCTGGGCATCGAAGCCAGCCCCTTCTTTGTCAGCAAATGGGCACTGGCCTTTACGGCCTTTGTCGGCGCCAACCTGTTTCAGTCCGGCTTCACCAACTTTTGTCCTCTGGGCATCATCCTCAAAAAACTGGGTGTGCCTGAGTCCAAAATTGGCTGTGTCAACTAATTACCGAGAGGCATCATGAGAGACTTTGAAGCGAAAATAGCCGTTTTAAAGGAAATTCAAATGACCACGTTGACGGATGCTGCCGCCCGAACCGATCTCCTCAACCGTCTCAAGCGGGCTGAAGGGCAAATTCGGGGCGTGCAACGCATGATTGAGGAAGGCGAGAACTGCCTGAAAATAGGGCAGCAGTTCTCGGCCGTGCGCAAAGCACTCGACAGCACTTACATGCGCATGACGCTGTGCTTTATGGAGCAAGAGTTAGCTGCCTACATGCAACCCGACGACACCCAGAAAGCCGGCATCGAGCACATGCTCAAAGACATGGAAACTATGCTGGCCCGGATGGGTTAGGTTTTATATAAAAACCCTATTTTTTCAATAGGAGCTTGTTTAAATAGCTATAAAATAAATAGCATTTAGCCTCAGCACATCAAACCGAAATAACCCCGCCGCCCAGGCACACCTCGCCGTCGTACAACACGGCTGACTGGCCCGGGGTCACGGCCCACTGCGGTTCGGGGAAGCTGAGTTTGAAACCGTCATCAACCGCGTCTGACAGCGCGCAAGGCGCATCCGCTTGGCGGTAGCGGGTTTTGGCGGTGAAGGGGCCTGCCGCTGGCGCGCTGCCCGCTACCCAGCTGGCGTCTTTAGCGAGCAATTCATGTGAAAGCAGCCAAGGGTGATCGTGGCCCTGCACCACCCACAGTGTGTTTTTCTCCATGTCTTTGCGCGCCACAAACCACGGGCTGTGCTCGCCGCCGCCCTTTTGCGCGCCTTTGGCCTTGAGCCCGCCAATGCCCAGCCCCTGGCGCTGACCCAAGGTGTAAAAGCTCAAGCCCACATGCTGGCCAATGGTGCGGCCTTTCTCGTCCTTGATCGGGCCGGGCTCTTTGGCGATGTACTGGTTCAAAAAATCCCGGAAAGGGCGCTCGCCAATAAAGCAAATGCCGGTGGAGTCTTTCTTTTTGGCATTGGGCAAACCAATTTCCAGCGCAATGCGTCGCACCTCGGTTTTTAACAACTCGCCCACCGGAAACAAGGTGTTGGCCAGTTGCGCCTGATTAAGGCGGTGCAAAAAGTAGCTTTGGTCCTTGGAAGGGTCCAAGCCCTTAAGTAGTTCGTGCTTCTGGGTCTCAGCGTTCAGGCGCACCCGGGCGTAATGGCCGGTGGCGATTTTCTCGGCCCCCAGACGCAAGGCGTGGTCCAGAAAGGCTTTGAACTTGATCTCGGCGTTGCACAAAATATCCGGGTTGGGCGT
>CAIMHL010000551.1 GCA_903840825.1 uncultured beta proteobacterium | reverse complement strand
GTCAAACTGCATCCACTCACCTAGTACATTATCAAGGGTTGCCGTTATGGGGGGATCCGATACTTCAGCTGCACTTAACCCATTTGTATTTTCCGCCTTTAATTGAATTGTATAGGAAGTACCAATGGGTAGACCCGTTATGGAAACAGGACTCGATGTTTGTGCTGGGCTAAACGCAGTAAATGTTGAACCTCCATCCAACGAATACCTGTAATTGGTTATAGCACTTCCACCATCTGAACCAGGTGTGAAGCTGATCGATAGACTGCCATTTCCTGGTGTCGCAACTAATGATGTCGGTGCATCAGGAGTGGTACCACCAATCGTTGACAACGTTGGGTCATACACTAGCGTAGTTGTTGAGCCAGTATATGCACCGGTTCCCAGATAATTGTAATTGCTATTTCTTGCAAAGTTAAAATAGTTAGATGGACCAATCCCTCCACTGAATGAATCAATTATAAATGCATTCGATCCATCATAATTATCACCAGATGTTGTATAGGAGCCATCCGTTGTCAACTGTTCATTTTTCTCATCGAACATACCAAACCAATGGTTCAAAATAGCATCCGCGGTGGGCTGTTGCCGCATTTCTTCCTCAATCCATCGGTAATAACGATACGCATATTTGCTATAACTGACATCTACTGTTCTATTAATACCCGTTGTATTCTGATTGGAAACACGATCTAACAAATACCATGTTGTTTGATCATTTGAGCCGACAATGGAATACGCCTTTGACAGAGTATCAGCTGGAGCTCCAAAGTTGCCTCGTGTCCAACGGACAC
Organism: uncultured beta proteobacterium; assembly: GCA_903840825.1. GTDB lineage: Bacteria > Pseudomonadota > Gammaproteobacteria > Burkholderiales > Burkholderiaceae_C > Rhodoferax. The sequence continues at coordinate 5,563 of CAIMHL010000551.1, read as the reverse complement.
AACGTTTGGCAGATCCCATATCCTTCTGACGCCATCCACCAGCGATGGTTACCGATGTGTAGTTGGTTCCAAGCGGGGTTGCCATGCTATACTATGAAATATTAATATATAAAGAAAAATAAAACTTTATACTCTTCATTCGGAAGGGGCTACAGGGTTCATTTTCCATTTGTACAAGAGTTGCTGCGACAGATGATGGCCCATTTTGTCGCCAATTTGTTTTAGGGTCGACGGAGGGAGGTTGAAATCCAACGAAGAGATATAGATATGCCGTAGCATGGTCAGGGTCAGACCTTTTTGAAAGATGGCTAACAAACGATTGGATGCCCAGATCGAAAACCCATTTCTCGTAAACGGATTCCCCTCTTTGTTAACGAACAGATACGATCTCGGCTGGGTTGCAAGGGACGTTGTAAGGGATGTATGAAGTTCAGCGGGAAGATCATTCGTTATTTCTTTGTACATTCGGGCAGTCTTGAAATCGGTTATCACCACTCTCGAACGATCAGGGCTCCACTCGATATAATTCGGTTCCGTCGGTTGTTCTCCCTGTTTGACAATCTGCGTTGCATAATAGTCTGCTCTTATAGGCGGAAGATACGTATAGAATCCTACCAATAAGTGGTCCAAGGTTCCTTGTTTCAAGGCGTCCCTTTTTTGAGTCAGATCCTTCAACGTTAACGAAACACCCGATTTTTCCGATTGACCCTTCGACGGTTCCTGTTCCATTCGATAAGCATTCGCCTTCGTATACGTTATCTGCCGAAGCTCCTTCCATCTCTTATCGCATTTTTGCATTTGTTCCTTTGAAATATGGTGGAAGAGTTCCAAATGATGTTCCGTGGCCGACATGATCGCCTTCACATAACAATTCATCGTCATCGGACTGTCATGTCCCGTTGTATTCAGATGATTTCTAATCACCACCGTTGCATAATTCGGATGAGTATATACGAAAACGAGAGTCGCCTGTTCTTCTTGGAACAAGGAGATCCATTTGTTGAGTCTTGTATTGTACGTATTGTACGTTGCGGGTTTCAAATGCGTGGTCGTGAAGAAATTCATTCTGATAATGAATCTAAACAATCTTTACGCTATATAGATAGAATGTCTATCGTCAGTTCAATTTTCGTATTAAAACCAATCATTGATTTGCTCCATACTGATGTCCTTCAGTACGCCGATCAAATCCGTGTTCTCAAGGCGCGCGTCGAGGAACTCGAAAAAGACAATGCAGTGTTGCGCGAGACCATGACGAAGACCATCAAGGTAGAACCAAAAGCTGCGCAAAAGGTAGAACCAAAAGATGTGGTTATCGTAGAGCCAAAGTCGAAACCAAAGCGAAAGCCAGTCATTGGTCACACTGTTGTGGAAATCAAGGACGACGATTATGCCAAGCAAGCCGAGACCTTTGAGCCTGTTAATGTCGTTGTTTATCCTTCAGTTCAGCCAAAGGCACCTTCGGATCAGCCAAAGGCACCTTCAGTTCAGCCTTCTACCGATGAAAAGGTAGTTGTCCTTCAAAAAGAGAAGACGCATAAGGATTACCAGAAACAGTACCAGCGCGAGTATCGTATTAAAAAGAAAGAAATGGCAAATAAAAATTGAATGATTTTGTTTCTTTGATAAAAGCCAAACCATGTCTCATTTCCCCACTCTCCACGGCGAAGGAGTTCTCGGCAAGACCAAAGTATGGACGATCTCCGTCGAAGAGCGTAATGCGTCAGGCGTTATCATCATTACTCGCGGCTATCTCGACGGCAAGATGCAAGTCAGCGAAAAGGTCATAGCCCAAGGCAAAAACATCGGAAAGAAAAACGAAACCACTCCCGTCCAACAAGCCGTTTCCGAGGCTCGCGCCTCCTGGATCAAAATGAAAGAAAGCGGATATTCCGAAGCGATCAAGGAAGAAGTCGACAATACTGCATCGGTGAGAAGGCCGGTGAAATCATTCCCCAAGTGGTAGAGGTAGACCTCTCCAAGCGACCACCGCATTCGCAGCCCGTCGAGCCACCGACAGTGTGTCCAAGTTGTGGCGAAGCAGTCACCAAGGAAGGTCCCAAGCTCTATTGCACGAATGCAGCCTGTCCAGCGCAGTTCATCGAGCGCTTGAAGTGGTTTGTCGCTCGTGCCCAAATGGATATTGACGGTCTGGGTGACAAGATCGTGGACGCACTCATCAAGGACGGACTGGTCAAGAGCTTCGCGGATGTATTCACGCTGGACGCCGCGAAAGTTGCCGCGCTGACTTCCGAGTCAACCAACAAGACCGGCAAATTGGTCGTTCGCAAGATTGGTGACAAGACCGCACAATCCATTAACGCCAGTGCCACCGAAGCAAAGGGCAGGGGTCTGGCACGACTCTTGGACGCACTGGGAATTTCGCACCTCGGTACCGCCAGTGCGAAAGCATTCGCACGCACCTATCCGGATCTTGAGGCGATGCTCGCTGCAAGCGTCGAAGACTTTCAGCAGATTCCCGATATCGGCGAGATCACCGCTGCCAGCATTCACGCGGAACTTCACTCGGGTGCAATGCAGCGCGCGTTTGCGGAACTGCGTGCCGCTGGTGTGAGCACGGTGAGTCCCATGTATTCCGCTACTCGTGAGGTGCCCGCAGACTCGCCGTTTGCAGGCCAGACCGTGGTGCTCACGGGCGAACTTGTGCAAATGGATCGACGCGCGGCGATGGAAAAACTGGAGTCATTGGGCGCCAAAGTGTCTGGCAGCGTGAGCAAGAAGACCAACTTGGTGATCGCTGGTCCAGGCGCGGGCAGCAAGCTTGCAAAGGCCCAAGAACTGGGAGTTCCCGTGTGGGATGAAGCCCAGTTCATGGCGGCAATTAAAGACCTTTGAGCGGCCGTGCGCCCCGACATGACTCTGCGGAACTCGCAGTACCGCGCTCCCCCACCCGGCTGCGCTTCATGAACTTCGCTCCGTCACCTCATCTACTTGATGAACGTAACCGCGCCCGTAGCGCTCACTTCGCAACTGCTAGCGCGCCCATCGCGCTGCGTGAAGCGCACCTTCAGCGGTCCGCCGCCTTCAAGCGGCAGTACTTCGGCCCACGTCCAGGCATCAGCCTCGCGATCGGACTGCGGCACCAATAGCACGCTGGCACTGGCATCAGTGGCATCCATTTGTCGCAGGCAGAATGTTGGAGCCTTACCTTCTTCGCGGCTGACGCTGAGGAAATAGGCATGACCGCCAAGGGTGACGGCCGGAAAGTCCACGCGTGGGGTCACACGAAAGAGCGTTCCGCCAAAGAATTTGGCTGCGAAGAACGCCAGCACCAAAAACAGAACGAAGCCAATGGCAAGACTGCGAAGAAAGAGCAGAAGTTGATTCACGGTGTGATTGTAAGCCCGAATTGCCAAGCCACTACTAGCACAATCCCAGCAACCAGCAGCCGCCACCATCCAAAGAGTGCCAGGGTGTGTCGGCCGAGGTAGCGCACCAAGAAGTCAATCGCCAGCGCCGCGCTCGCCCATGCGACGAGGAGCCCGCACACCAACGGCAGCCAACCGCCGATTTGTTCTAGGAATTCACTGGTGTGTCCCGCCTTGACGATCTTCATGGCGCTGTACCCGCTGGCCGCTGTCAATGTCAGCAACCCCAGTAGGAAACTGAATTCAGCAGCAGCGACGCCGCCAAGGCCAACCAAGAGTCCGGCAAGAATCGTCACGAATGATCGACTTGTTCCTGGCCACAGTGCTAAGCATTGAAAGAGTCCGATGAAGAGCGCTTGCATGGCGTTCATGCGCGCCAGGGCAGCGCCCGTGAAGTCCGCGCTGCTGCCGGTGACCGAAGCAGTTGTCGCGGCACGCAATGATGAGTCGCGCTCGGTTGCCAGCTTGCGTGCTTGCCACGGTGCGATCGCCAACATCACCACGCCGCCCACCGCCAATGCGCCGATGACCGAAGCGGGATTGAATAAATTGGCCTTGACCACATCCTTTGCCAAGAACCCAATGGTCGCTGCTGGCATGAATGCAATCAGTACATTGCGGGCAATGGTGTATCCCGCCGTCATGCGGTCCGCCGACCCCAATCCTTGCACGCCCACCTTGGAGGCGATACCGCGCAACATCTGCGCAATGCGCGCGCGGTACAGCCCCACAACCGCGAGAATCGCACCGCCCTGGATGATGATCTCAAAGTCAGCTACCGCATCACGCTGTGCCGCGGTCTTATCAAGGCCAAGAAGCCATGAAGTGATGATCAGGTGTCCGGTACTGGAAACTGGAAGGTATTCAGTGATCCCCTCCACCATGCCCAGAATCCAAGCGTCGAATGGTGTCATTGCTGCTTACGTTTCCCTTGTTCGTTGGTCGCTGATTGGCTGTGCCACGCCGCCGGTTGTCTCTGCGGCAAGCCACGGCATCAAGGCGCGCACGTCAGCGCTTGACTGTTCCATCGGATGCGCGCTCGCCATGGCTCGCTGCGCGCGGAACCACGGAGCGCCCGCATCGTGATCCGCTTGCATAGCGCGGCTAAAGGTGCCGTCTTTGATTTCTTTCAGCAGTGTTCGCATAGCAGTCTTGGTTGCATCATCGACCATGCGCGGTGCTGCGCTGTATGCGCCAAACTCCGCTGTGTTGCTGATGGCTGCTCGCATACCAGCCGGTCCGCGCGCATACAACAAATCAGCCACTTGTTTGATCTCATGAACGCACTCCATGTACGCCAAGAGTGGTGGATATCCCGCTTCAACCAGTGTTTCATAGGCAGCTTGTGCCAAGCCCATCATGCCGCCGCACAGAACGGCTTGCTCACCAAAGAGATCGGTCTCCGCTTCGTCGCCGAAGGTTGTTCGCACAACGGCCGCTCGTGCGCAGCCAAGGCCAGCGGCCCATGCGCGTGCCAGTTCATGTGACGTTGGTCCGCCGGATCCTGGTGCGCGCTCTTGCGCAACAGCTAGTAGGGCTGGAATGCCTTGACCCTGCGTGAATCGCTCGCGCAGAGTGGTTCCTGGTCCCTTGGGTGCCACCAGCACAGCACCAATTCCGTCCGGAATTCGTACCAGTCCGAAGTGGACGCTTGATCCATGGATAAATCCGATGGTTTGTCCGGGATTCACGTGCGGCGCCACGGCGGACGCCCAGACCTCAGCATGCACTTCGTCAGGAAGTGCCATGATGACCAAGTCGGCTCCCACCACGGCGTGAGCGGTATCGGCGGTCTGCAATCCGTCCATCTGCGCCCGAGCCCGTGCATTCGAACCAGTTCGACCCGTCACCGTCACCTGAATTCCAGAATCGCGCAGGTTGAGGGCGTGGGCTCGTCCTTGGTTGCCGTAGCCCACCAGAACCACTCTTCGGCCAAGCAGGGCTTCGGACGTACATGCTTGTTCCATAAGGGTTTGCGTGTTGGGCATAAGGGATTTCCGAGTGCCGGGTGGGCGTTCCGTGGGGCCTATTTGGTGCCACTGAGTCGAGGACGGCCACTGTATAGAAATGACATTCTGAATGAATATTGAAGAAAGAAGGCACACATTACCTGACCGGGGGGGTTCGGAATAGCAGACTGTCAGTGTCCACACCCGAATTTGACTCGCTCGTTG
>CAIMHL010000550.1 GCA_903840825.1 uncultured beta proteobacterium | reverse complement strand
GCCATCGCGCAGCACCACCACGCGGTCGGCCAGGGTCATGGCTTCGACCTGGTCGTGGGTGACGTAAATGGTGGTGGCCCCCAGCTCCCGGTGCAGCTTGGCAATCTCAATGCGGGTCTGGCCGCGCAGGGCCGCATCCAGGTTGGAGAGTGGCTCGTCAAACAAAAACACCTTGGGCGCGCGCACAATGGCGCGGCCAATCGCCACCCGCTGGCGCTGCCCGCCTGAGAGCTCTTTGGGGGTGCGGTGCAGGTAGTCGGTGAGGTTCAAAATTTGGGCGGCACGGCCTACTTTCTCGGCAATGATGGCTGCATCGACCTTGGCCAGCTTGAGGGCAAAGCTCATGTTCTCAAACACGCTCATGTGCGGGTACAGCGCGTAGCTCTGAAACACCATCGCCAAGTCGCGCTTGCTGGACGCCAGGTGGGTGATGTCGCGGCCCTCCAACTGGAGGGCGCCCGCGTCGATATTTTCCAGACCGGCAATCAGGCGCAACAGCGTGGATTTGCCACAGCCCGAGGGGCCGACAAACACCACAAATTCACCTTGCTTGATGTCAAGGTCAATGCCTTTGATGACGCGGTGCTCGCCAAACATTTTTTCAATGCCTTGCAACGTGAGATAAGCCATTTCTTAGACTCCGAATTCAAATGAGGTATGGGGGTGGGGCAGCATTTACTTGACTGCGCCAAAGGTGAGGCCTTGCACCAGCTGCTTTTGGCTGAACCAGCCAAACACCACGATGGGCGCAATGGCCATGAAAGAGGCCGCCGACAACTTGGCCCAAAACAAGCCCTCGGGGCTGGAGTAGCTGGCAATCAGGGTGGCCAGCGTGCCGGCTTTGGCTGCACTCAGGTTGAGCGACCAGAAAGCCTCGTTCCAGCTCAACACCAGGCACAGCAGCCCGGTGGAGGCCAAGCCGCCCATAGTGAGGGGCAGCAGCACCATCCGGAACTCTTGCCACAGCGTGGCGCCGTCCATGCGCGAGGCCTCCAGAATTTCGTTGGGAATGTCTTTCAGGTACGAGTACAGCATCCAGACCATGATGGGCAGGTTGCTTAAGGTGAACACAATCACCAGCGCGGTGCTTGAGTCCAGCAACCCGGCGGTTTGGGCCAGCACATAGATGGGCACCAGCGCGCCCACGGCGGGCATCATCTTGGTCGAGAGCATCCACATCAGAATATCTTTGGTGTATTTGCCCTTGAAAAAAGCCATGGAATACGCCGCCGGAAAGGCCAGCATGAGGCCCAGCACGGTGGACAGCACACTGGTGATCAGCGAGTTTTTGGCGTACAGCAGGTAGTCGCTGCGCTCTTGCACGATGGCAAAATTTTCCAGCGTAGGCGGAAAAAACAGCAGTGGCGGCACTGAGATGGCTTGCAGTTCGGTCTTGAAAGACGTCAGCACCAGCCAGCCCAGCGGGAAGAACAACACCAGGGTGATGGCCCAGGCTGAGAGCGTGCGCAAAGAATGGATCAGTAAATTGAGATGGACGTGGTTCATGGGGTGCTCACTTGTCGAGATTTTTTCCGACCATGCGGATCAGGAAAACAGCGGCAATATTGGCCAACAGCACCGCAAACAAGGCCCCGGCCGAGGCCACCCCGGCGTCAAAGTTCAGCAAGGCTTGTTTGAAGATCAGAAAAGCCACGTTGGTGCTGGCATCGCCCGGCCCACCGCTGGTGGTGGTGTAAATCTCGGCAAAAACGCTGAGTAAAAAGATCATTTCAATCATCACCACCACCGCCACCGAGCGGCCTAAATGGGGGATGTAGAGGTAACGCAGTTGCTGCAGGTAGTTGGCCCCGTCCATGCGGGAGGCCTCCAACTGTTCGCGGTCCATGCTTTGCAGGGCCGTGATAAATATCAGGGTGGCAAAAGGCAGCCATTGCCAGGACACGATGATGATCACACTCAACAGTGGCCAATCGGTCAACCAGTCCACAGGCGTGGCACCAAAGAACAACCAGACCTGCGCCAGCACCCCGTAAATCGGGTTCATCATCATGTGCTTCCACAGCAGGGCGTTAACCGTGGGCATGACAAAAAAGGGCGAGATCAGCAAAATACGCACCAAAACCCGGCCCGGGAAAGGGTTGTCCACCAGCAGGGCCAGCAGCACGCCGCCTATGACGGTGATCAAAATCACACTGCCCAGCAGCAGCAAGGTGTTCATGACCGCGACGCTGAAGGACGGGTCGGTTAAAAAGTACTCGAAATTCTCAAGGCCGATAAACCCCGTCTGCTCAGGCTGAAGCAGGTTGTAGCGGATGAGCGAGAAGTAAATCGTCATCACCAGCGGCACGATCATCCAAAGGAAGAGCGTGGCCACAGCGGGCGCCAGCAAGACACGGGGCAGAAAGCGGTTCATGGGCGAAGTTTCTTGGAAGGGGGAGCGAGACGGTGCATGGCAAGCAGTGGGCCATGCACCGTTTAAAAAACGCAGGGGCCTACAGGAGGCCCCCCAAGCTGGTGCTTACTTGTAGTAACCGGCCTTTTTCATCTCGCGCTCAGCGGCGACTTGCGAGGCTTTCAAGGCGGCGTCCACGGTGGACTTGCCCGCCAAGGCGGCGCTCATTTGCTGGCCCACGGTGGTGCCAATAGCCTGAAACTCAGGAATGGCGGCAAACTGCACGCCCACATACGGGCTCTTGGGCAAGGTGCTGTCAGCGGGGTTGGCGCTGTCAATGGCGGCTTTCTCGGCGGCGGCAAACTTGGCCACTTTCAAGAACTCGGCATTGGTGTAGGTGCTCTTGCGGGTGCCGGTAGGAATGTTGCCCCAGCCCACTTCTTTGCCAATGAGGTTGATGTATTCCTTGCTGGTCGCCCAAGTCACAAACTTGGTGGCGGCGTCCACTTTTGGTGGAGCCAGCAGGGATAGCCAACGCCCAGGCCCACAGCCAGTTGGCGCCTTTGGCCGTCACCGCCGTCGGTGCTTGGGCAAAGGCCACCTTGTCAGCTACTTTGGACTGCTTGGGGTCGGTGATGAACGAGGCGGCAATCGTGGCATCAATCCACAT
>CAIMHL010000549.1 GCA_903840825.1 uncultured beta proteobacterium | reverse complement strand
TTTTTATTTTTTTCGTAGTACGCAGCCAAATCAGTGTCAGTAGGCGTTACTTTTGTCAAGTAGTCTGCTGCCAAAAAATTAGCTATCTGAACTTCACGCTTCTCAAAAAAAGCATTAAGCGCGACATTGGCAATTCCAGCTGGTGTGAAGCCGGAATTTGCGATACCTGCTTCGACTTGGCGCACAGACAAATCGCTGCGAATACGCGCTTCGAAACCTTCAGGCGTTAAACCTTGGCTGCCAGCCAACTGGCGGTAGCGGTCCATATCCAGTTTTCCGTCAGGAAGACGAAGTGCTGCAATGGCTGGATTTGTCTGCAACTCTGCAGCCAAACGGGCATCCGTGGTGGGGTAGTTGGATTTCTCAACCGCGAGTGCTAGCACTCTTTCACGGATTAACTTTTCCAACGTGGCGTAGCGTGCCTCCGGAGAATCGAGTAGCTTGGGGTCAAGGTTGGGCATAGAGGCGCGAATTCGATCGGATTCTGCCTTGTGAGCCGAGTCCCACTCACCTTGTGTGATTTCGTGCCCCGCAACGTGAGCAACTGGGCTTCCACCCTCGTTAGACCGTTGGTAGCCGTCAAGACCAAACAGCACAAATGACGGGATGATCAATAAGAACATCACAAACATCATGATCTTTGTGTGCTTGCGAACAAAATCAAACATGCGCGGACTCTCCAAATAATGAAACAAAAAAAAGCGAACATTAAGTTCGCCTTTATTAAAGTGGGTGGTGAGTGCTGACGGGCTCGAACCGCCGACCTACGCCGTGTAAAGGCGCCGCTCTACCAACTGAGCTAAGCACCCCACTTTGGATGTCGTTAGTTTAATGCATCTTTCAATGCTTTTCCCGGACGGAACTTAGGTACTTTTGCTGCGTCAATTTTAATGGCCACGCCAGTGCGGGGATTACGACCGACACGGGCTGCACGTTTACCGACAGTAAAGGTTCCAAAACCAACCAAAGACACGTCTGAACCGTTGCTCAAAGTCAACTTGACGGCTTCAATAGTCGCATCCAGAGCACGCGCTGCGGCTGCCTTGGAAATATCGGCGTTTGTAGCAATGTGCTCAATCAGTTCGGTTTTATTCACGATGAACCTCTAATTTCGGTACAAAATTAATCACGACAAATGACTAATAAAAAATTTCATATCAGACTGCATGAACCAGACCTTATCAGAGGTCACAAAAAGATTCATAATTTTCTGAACAAACAGAATGGCGATTCTAGACTGTATTTTTAGTGATTGAATGAACCCATCACCTCAAAATTATATTTTCTGAGAAATACATCTACTGCAAGTTCACAGGCAAGCGGCAATAGCCAGTCCAACGTCTTTGGTGCTGCCAGTACCGCCCAAATCAGGCGTGCGGGGCGCGCCGCTGCTTGGGGCTAAGACCTTCTCTATGGCAGACAACACAGCGTCGTGGGCCTCCTTGTAGCCTAAAAAATCGAGCATCATGGCACCACACCAAATTTGTCCAATGGGGTTGGCTATGCCCTTGCCCGCAATGTCGGGGGCAGAGCCGTGCACGGGCTCAAAGAGAGACGGAAACTTGCGCTCAGGATTCAAGTTGGCACTGGGTGCAATGCCAATGGTGCCGGTGCACGCGGGGCCCAAATCACTCAAAATATCGCCGAACAGGTTGCTTGCCACCACCACATCAAAGAAGTCAGGCCGTTGTACAAAATGGGCCGTCAAAATATCAATGTGAAATTTATCGAGTGTGATGCCTGGGTATTTTTTGGACATCTCAACAACGCGCTCATCCCAGTAAGGCATGGTGATGGCAATGCCATTGGATTTGGTGGCACTGGTTAGGTGTTT
>CAIMHL010000548.1 GCA_903840825.1 uncultured beta proteobacterium | reverse complement strand
TACAGGCGAAATTGCCCAATATGAAGGACGCAAACCTAAACGATGCGCTCGCGACCATGGGCAAGACCTGCATCGCCATGATTGGAGGCTCGTCTGGCCCAGTGTTTGGCACACTGCTGCTGACACTAGGCAAAGAACTTCCTGCCAACCCAAAAGCCAGTGACTTTGCGCCCGCCGTGCGCGCAGGAATCGAAGCACTGACCCGTCTCGGCAAGGCCGAGGTGGGACAGAAAACGCTGTTAGATGTGCTTGATCCAGTGCAAAAAGTATTGGCTTCGGGCGGTGATGACCTGCTGGCACGTGTGCGCCAGTGCGCACACGACAGCGCTACAGCCACTGCCAACATGGATGCTGGGCGCGGTCGCGCATCATTCTTAGGTGACAGAGCCAAGGGACACATCGATCCAGGCTCCCGTTCCATGGCGTTGATCATCGCGTCCATATGCGATAGTCTGGCTTCGGCCGAAAGTATTGAAACTACGCAATCATTTTGTCAAAGAGGTGCTCTATGAAGAATTTCATGAATCAAGTGGACAGTGTGTTGGAAGAATCGCTTGACGGTTTTGCTGCAGCACATTCAGACATAGTGGTGCTGGGTGAAGACTATGAATTCGTTCGGCGCAAGGAAATCAAACAGGGGAAAGTAGCCTTGATATCCGGCGGCGGTGCCGGCCACGAGCCATTGCACGCAGGTTTTGTTGGCTATGGCATGTTGGACGCAGCCTGTCCCGGCCAGATCTTTACCTCGCCTACGCCCAACCAGATGATGAATGCCGCCAACGCAGTGGATGGCGGTGCGGGGGTGCTGTTCATCGTTAAAAACTACGCTGGTGACATGATGAACTTCCAAATGGCGGCAGAGATTTTGGATCAGGAAAACGCAACAGTCATTGTGAACGACGACGTTGCCGTGGAGAATTCCACCCACACGACGGGTCGAAGGGGTGTGGCCGGTACCCTTATTGTGGAGCGTATTTTGGGCGCTGCTGCGGAACGCGGCGATAGTCTGCTAGAACTCAAAAAACTCGGTGACGCTGTTAACAAGGCTACAGCTTCCATGGCGGTCGCACTCAGCTCTTGCACGGTGCCCGCCGCTGGAAAACCAACATTTCAAATCAGCTCTACCGACATGGAAATCGGTGTGGGCATCCATGGTGAGCCAGGGCGACGCCGCGTCCCCTTGGCTTCGGCCGATGAGATAGCGCTTGAGCTGACCAAGGCCGTACTCGATGACTTGGCTTTGAAGCCGGGCCAGGAAGTCATCCTGTTGGTCAATGGTTTTGGTGGCACCCCTCTATTGGAGTTGTACCTGATGGTCAATGCGGCGCACAAGGTGCTGGCCGGGGCTGGTGTCAGCGTAGCCCGTCACTTGACGGGCTCGTATGTCACATCCCTTGAAATGGCAGGTTGCTCCATAACGGTATGCGTAGCTGATTCAGAAATGTTGGCCCTTTGGGATGCACCCGTTCACACCGCAGCGTTGCGCTGGGGGATGTAAGAAGAATTTCTTGGCGGTATTGGACTCGTCAACTATGAAAACTAACAAATGTCGCGGTTGTACTGTCCTAGACCTCCCCGCCAGCGTCAGCAATACGGATGGGATGCCGCCAAGTTAGTAACAGCTTTATGGACCCACACCGGTGATAAGTTTTCTGCTGCCCTGAGGCAGTATGTGAGCAAACGGTCCCGGTCAAACGAAGGTGTTCGATTTGACGAAAAATTTCCAAAAGTGCTGCCAGTCGATACCTGCTCGCCAACGGCAGCTTTGGGGCTGTCAGATCACAAGCCCATATGACCGCAGTCGCGGCATTCCCGGCATCCCAGTTCGTCGCTTCAGCGACCGCAACCAGCCTCTTGGAGCCCATCGGGTGCCACCGCTGGACGTCGACTCCTGGCAGAAGGAGACATTCGCGGACTCAAACCCTAAGACCGGAATCGCTGCAAACCCGAATTTCATTCCCCTCATTGCTGACGTTCAATTCAGAAGATCTGCTTTAGAGAAAGTTAGCTATCCATGACGGGCCAGTAATTCCACAGCATCAAAATTGAGCGGCACTACGGAGAATTTATTGCGCTTGCTAAACGCGGTCTGGATCGAGGTATCAGCTCAGACGGGGGGCGTGCGGTGCTCATTTGAGCCACCCGGCATTGGCCTCGATCGCAACCAGCGCTCACCCCAACCCTCGTAATAAACGAAGACTTTTTTCATGGCTTGGTCACCACGGCGGCCCCACTTTGGCGGGTGTGTTTTCTGGGTGCGCGCACGCGCTGGGGACCTTCGGCCTGCTCCATTTGCGCAATCGTGCCTACCTGCCGCACAAAGAGGCTCTGCAACTCGGATTCGCGTCCAAGCGCCTGCAAGATGCGCAACATGGACACGAGGGTGCATTTGCCCGAACCTTCAAGCTCTTGAACCACGAAGCGCGAGACCCTGGCGCGCGTGGCCAGTTCGGTTTGCTGCAACCCTTGGGCCAGACGCAAGGCCTTGAGCCGGGCACCCAGCTCACAGGCGATTTCATCAAAGGAAGAAAGGCTAAAGTCAAGCATGGCAGGCGTTAACTACTTTTAAACTTTCAATGCATGTAATTTTAATCACAATAAGATATCTTGTCGCCGGTCTCGCTGCCTTAGGGGTCACAGGCAAGTTCTCCGCCCAAGCACCTCATGCATTAAGCCGTTTTTTCTTGAAAAAAGCCACCACCCGCCAGCCCAGCAACACCCCCAGCACCGCAGCGTAGACAAATACTTCCGCAAAGTTGTTTTTTCCGGCACGCATCCAGAAAAAATGCAGGATAGCCAAGGCTGCCACAGGGTAGATCGACTGGTGCAAGCGCTGCCAGCGTTTGGCCCCCAAGGCCTTGATAGCCCGGTTAAAAGAGGTCAGTGCCAGCGGCGTGAGCAGCACCAAGGCTGAAAATCCGACCAAGATGAACGGCCGTTTAACGATGTCGCGGGCAATATCGGCCACCTCAAAACCCATGTCAAACCCGCTGTAGCTAAGGGCATGCAAGACAACGTAAAAGTAGACAAACAAACCCAGCATCCTTCTGAAACGGGCCAAAGCAGGGGTGTTTGTGAGCGTTCTCAGGGGCGTTACTGCCAGCGCTAGGCACAAAAAGCGCAAAGTCCAGTCGCCGGTGGCTCGGATCAGGGCTTCGGCTGGGTTGGCGCCTAGTTGCTGATTCACTGCGGCATACAGGAGCCAGAAAAAGGGCAGCACGCACAGGCCGAAGACCAAAGGCTTAGCCCCTGGATTCAGCAAAAGCGATCGGGGGCGCACGGAGTTACAGCCTCTAGCAGCGTCAGACCTCAAATGAATTGCTTGAGGTCCATGCCTGTGTAAAGCTGCCCTACCTGCGCTTCGTAGCCATTAAACATCAGGGTTTTTCGCTTCTTGGCAAACAAGCCGTCTTCCCCAATGCGCCGCTCAGTGGCCTGGCTCCAGCGGGGGTGATCGACGTTGGGGTTGACGTTGGAATAGAAGCCATATTCGTTGGCAGCGGCCTTGTTCCAGGCGGTGGCAGGTTGTTTGTCGGTGAACCTGATTTTGACCAGGCTCTTGGCATTTTTGAAGCCATATTTCCAAGGCACCACCAAGCGTACAGGCGCTCCGTTTTGCTTGGGCAACACCTCACCATACATGCCAAAGGTCAGCATGGTGAGTGGATTCATGGCTTCATCCATGCGCAGGCCTTCCACATAGGGCCATTCCAGCACACGCGAGCCCACAAAAGGCATGGTTTTAGGGTCTGCCAGCGTGACAAACTCCACATATTTGGCGCCCGGCATGGGCTCTACCTTTTTGATCAGCTCACTGAGCGAGTAACCCACCCAAGGAATAACCATGGACCACCCCTCGACGCAGCGCATGCGGTAAATGCGCTCCTCTTGGGCACTTAGTTTGAGCAAGTCCTCCAAGGCATATTTACCGGGTTTTTTGACCAGACCTTCAATCTCAACCGACCAGGGTGATGTTTTCAAGGTGTGGGCGTTTTGCGCTGGGTCGGCCTTGTCGGTACCAAACTCATAGAAATTATTGTAGGTACTGGCGTCTTTGTAATCCGTCAGCTTATCCATCGTGAGGGCACCCGCTAGGCGGGACGGGGTGCTAGTTAAAGCAGCAAGCTTGCCCGGCCTTGTTACGTTGCCTGGTGTTTGGGCAAGCGCTTCGCGCGACGCCCAAGACGCCAAGGCAGCACCCGCCACGCCACCTGCCATGAGTTTCATCAGCGTACGGCGGTTTTCATACACGCCCTTGCCAGTGATCTCGCTGGGCACCGGGTGATTTACACCCTGACGGTCAGTCTTGATAAGCATGAAGTTTCCGATATAAAGTGATGAAGACACTCAGCGTTTGGCCATGTCGTTACAGAGTGCCGTAACTGTGCAAACCGCTAAGAAACATATTGACACCGATGAAGGCAAAGGTGGTCACAGCCAAGCCTGAGAGCGCCCACCAAGCGGCAACCGTGCCACGCAAGCCCTTCATCAGGCGCATGTGCAACCAGGCGGCATAGTTGAGCCAGACAATCAAAGCCCAAGTCTCCTTAGGGTCCCAGCTCCAGTAACCACCCCAAGCTTCAGCTGCCCAAAGCGCACCCAGCACAGTGGCGATGGTGAAAAACGCAAACCCAACGGCGATGGACTTGTACATCACATCGTCTAGAATTTCAAAGGAAGGCAGTTTGGCAGCCAGTTGACGGCGCCCCAGCAAAATACCACCAATTGCGAGCGCCGAGAGGCCAAAGTAAACCGCCCAATAATCGCTCATGCCCGTGGCCGATGATTTCCGGAAAACGATGGGCTCAAAGCACAACACAATACCCAGCAGCCACAGGGGGGCTAACTTGTACCATTTGGTCTCAGTGGCTTGTTGTTTGATGAGGTAGGCAAAGGCCACCATGGCTGCCAGCGCAAACGTGCCATAACCAATAAAGTTGGCGGGCACATGCAGCTTCATCCACCAGCTCTTGAGAGCTGGCACCAAAGGCTGAATTTCATGGGCACCGCGCACCAAGGTGTACCAAAGCAAAAAGCCCACAGCAGCACTCACCACCAGCATGACAAAAGCGCCCAGTGCGCGGGTTTTGTACTGTGCTTCAAAGTACAGGTAGAAGAGCGCGGTCATCCAGCAGAACATGACGAAAACTTCGTAGAGGTTGCTGACAGGTATGTGCCCGATATCGGCCCCCAACAGATAACTCTCATACCACCGAACCATCGTTCCAATGAGCGCCATGCCCACGGCAACCCAAAGCAGGCGCGAGGCAATGATGGCCATTGCATCGCCCTCTCTACGGGAAAACATGCCGATCCAATAGAAGATAGTGCTCATGAAGAACAACATGCTCATCCACAAAATGGCCGATTGGCTGGAGAGAAAGTACTTGAGCCAAAACACGCTGTCTGCACGAGCCAGGCTGCCTTCGTAAGACGCCACGCCGAGCAGTGAAAAAGCAGTAACGGCCAGCATCAGCACCCGCAGGGGACGCCAAAACCAGCCCATCATGATCACGCTGGGGATAGCGCCGACCAAGATGCCCAACTCATACTCGTCCATGGCTGAGTGATAGCTCGACAGCGCAAACACCCCACCCACCAAGACAAGGACGGCAAACAACCAGTCAAAGGCGTTGCGCTTAGCGAAATAACCTTCGTTCAAGGTGATGGTTTTGCCCGAGTCGGCACCGGGTGCGCCAGCAAAGGTACTTGTATTATTCATCTTTGATTCCAATAAGCTTTGATTTCAGCTGTACAAATTCATGGTCGCCATCCATGGTTTTCCGGTTGGTAGACAGCGCCATCATGGCCACTGTCTTTGGTGAATCCGCCTCAGAGGCTACGCCGTCAGCATGGGCTTGCTGCGGGGTCAGCCATACCCAAAGTCTTCGCTCCCTAATGTAGAGCATGGAAAATACGCCCAAAATCAGCAAGGTGCAACCTAGGTACACAATGGTTTTGCCCGGCGCACGCGACACCTGAAAAACACTGGCTTGTATTTGCGTGAAGTCGGCTAACTGGAAGACCATAGGCGCAGGGTAAACCTGAATGTCACTAAGTGCGATCACGGCTTGCGTCATGAAGCCCTGCGTTTTGTCGTTCAACTCAAGCGGTTTCAGGCCCGCGCGCTCGTGGGTAATTTGGGCCAATTCAAACAGGGTGCCGTTCAAAATACGGATCAGTACGTCACCCGCCTTACTGCGCTCCGCCTCAGGTACATTGGCTTCAATAAAGTCGGAGACCGCTTGTAAACCACTCGCAGGGGTGCCCTCTTTGCCCGCCATAGCGCCGGCAAATAAATCAAGGGCTCGAGAAGCCGAGACCGTTAACGGCTGAACCAGATCGTGCCGGCTTGCATCAACCGCCCTGGCCACATAGCGCCCAACGGCCAAGCCGCGCAAGGCCGGATCGGCCAAAGCAGCCCGCAACCTTAAAAAGCCGTCCAACGAATCATTTTCATCGGCAGGCAGTCTCAGGTAACGAAAGGGCTCCGAAGGCGACTCCCGAACCCCCATCAAGAAAATCGGATCACCTGTGCCCATATCCACCGGCAACATGTAATTGTTGTATTCACGGGCCTGTCCAGCAGCATCGCGCAACTTGTAAGTGATGCTGGGCCCCACATTGCGCAACTCTTTTTTGGTAACCGCTTTGTTGGCGGCGCCCATGCGCTCATCAATAGATTGGCGCAGATCGACCTTTCGGACATCCACACCTTGCGCGCCATCGCCGGCAAAGTTTTCAACATTGATCACGCGCAGCTTGGTGTACTCCAGCGTCAGGGTCTCTTTGCCGGACGTCAGCTGAGAGGCCCCCCCCACCACTCCCTCAACCTCAAATGGCTGGGCTGCACCGCTCAAAGTAATTCCTTTCAGCTTGACGGTGGAGCCGCCATCGTCAAAACTAGACTGAAATATTTCTACGCCTTTGTAAGCCACCGGGTGGTTGACTTCGACCCTGGCGGGAATTTTTTCACCGGTTTGGTTGTCGTGAATCACGATGTCGCTGGCGAACAACTTGGGCATGCCGGTGGAGTAGTACTCCACAACAAACTTCTTCAACTCCACAGCAAAAGGCAAGTCCTGGATAAGGATGCCGTCTGACTGAGTCACGACAGCTGTACTCGACCGCGTCCCTTCTGTAACCAGCAAATTACCCCTGAACGTGGGGTTCTTCTCGCTCAACCGGTGCTGCGGCTTCACATCGGCAATCATGCCACCGCCTGTGTAGGCCTCCTTGCCGTTGAACAGCATTTGAGCCCGAACGATCAGGTCGCCATCCAATAGCCCCCCCAAACAGACCAGCACAATTGCGCTGTGCGCCGCGATATAGCCCAATTTATTAATGGCACCTGCTCTGGCAGCCACCATCCACCCCTGCTCTCGTGCGCCAGGAACAGCACGCTCCTGGAGTTTGACTTTCCAGCCACCGCCGGCTAGCAACTGGCCTATGCGTCTGGCGGCAGCCTCAGGTGTTTCGGCAAGTACGGCTTCAGCCCGGTGCCCAAAGGCCTTGAGGCTTTGGGCACGAATATTTTCTTTGCTGGTTTTGAGGTCAGCAATGATCTTTGGGGTGTTGCGCGCAATGCACAACGATGTACTGGTGACCAAAAAAGCCAATATCAGCAAAAACCACCAAGCGCTATAAACCGAGTACAGGCTGACACGGGCAAAAACATCAGCCCAAAAGGGGCCAAATTGGTTGACATAGTTGTTAACAGGCTCGTGCTGCTTGAGCACAGTGCCTATGACTGAAGCAATACAGATCAGGGTTAACAGCGAAATCGAAAACCGCATGGATGACAACAACTCCACGGTAGCCCGAAGAGCAGAAGAACCGGATTTGATGCTGAGGCCTTGCGTGGAATCTGTCATGTCTTTATTTTCTCTGACTCAAAAAAAAGAGCAGGCCATCTAAAAATGGGCCTGCTCTTTTTAGGGATTGCTGCGTTAAATTAGTTCAACTTAAAACCAAACTTGTCAGGCAACATTCGCTTTATTAAGTTAACGTAATCCGGCAATGTAATCAGACACTGCCTTGATTTCGCGGTCGTTCATTTTGGCTGCGACCTGTGTCATTTGAAGGTTGTTCTTGCGGGTGCCATCGCGAAAACCGGTCAACTGAGCAACAGCGTAGTCAGCATGTTGACCGCTAAGGCGGGGATACTGGGAGGGAATACCGGCTCCATTGGGGCTGTGGCAACCGGCACAAGCAGGCACTTGGCGGTCTGAGATGCCGCCACGGTAAATCTTTTCACCCAGCAACACCAGTTCTTTGTCTTTCGCAAAACCGGGCTTTGACGGCTTGGAAGCCACCCAGTAAGCAATGTTTTTCATGTCGGCATCGCTCAGAGTTGAGGCAAAACCAGACATGATGGCGTTGGCACGCTTGCCAGATTTGAACTCTTGCAACTGCTTGACCAGGTATTCGGGGTGCTGCTGGGACAACTTTGGGTTCACCGGCACACCGGAGTTGCC